>NZ_SSOK01000045.1:0-45790 GCF_029871195.1 Pseudomonas sp. BN415 | reverse complement strand
GGCAAGGGCCACGGCAGCGACAAGGCCGTGTTGCTGGGGCTGGAAGGCGAGCAACCGGATACCGTGGATACCGAACGCGTGGATGAGCGCCTGGCGAGCATTCGCCAGAGCGGCGAACTGCGCCTGGGCGGCGAGAAGCCGATCCATTTCGTGGAAAAAGAGCACTTGGCGATGATCCGCAAGCCGCTCCCCTACCACCCCAACGGCATGATTTTCCGCGCCTTTGACGACGCCGGCATCCAGATCCGTTCGCGCGAGTACTACTCGGTGGGCGGCGGCTTCGTGGTGGACGAGGAAGCGGCCGGGCTCGACCGCATAGTCGAAGACCGCACGCCGCTGCCCTATCCCTTCAAGACCGGCAAGGACATGCTCGCCCACTGCAGCGCCACCGGACTCTCCATCAGCAGCCTGATGCGCGAGAACGAGAAAGCCTGGCGCACCCCTGAAGAGACCAGCGCCGGCCTGATGAAGATCTGGCAGGTGATGCAGGACTGCGTGACCACCGGCTGTCGCAAGGAAGGCATCATGCCCGGGGGGCTCAAGGTGAAGCGCCGCGCCGCCGCGCTCTACCGCCAACTCAGCGAACACCCGGAAGCCAGCCTGCGCGACAGCCTCAGCGTGCTGGACTGGGTCAACCTCTACGCCCTGGCGGTGAATGAGGAAAACGCCAGTGGCGGCCGTGTGGTCACCGCCCCTACCAACGGTGCGGCCGGCATCGTGCCCGCCGTGCTGCACTACTACAGCCGCTTCGTGCCGGGCGCCAACGCCGACGGTATCGAGCGCTTCCTGCTCACGGCCGCCGCCATTGGCATCCTCTACAAAGAGAACGCCTCCATCTCCGGTGCCGAAGTCGGCTGCCAGGGCGAAGTGGGCGTGGCCTGTTCGATGGCCGCCGGCGCGCTCTGTGAAGTCATGGGCGGCACCCCGCAGCAGGTGGAGAACGCCGCCGAAATCGGCATGGAGCACAACCTCGGCCTGACCTGCGACCCGGTCGGCGGACTGGTCCAGGTGCCCTGCATCGAGCGCAACGCCATGGGTTCGGTGAAGGCCATCAATGCCGCACGCATGGCCCTGCGCGGCGACGGCCAGCACTTCATCTCCCTCGACAAGGTCATCCGCACCATGCGCCAGACCGGCGCCGACATGAAGAGCAAGTACAAGGAAACCGCTCGCGGCGGCCTCGCCGTGAACATCATCGAATGCTGATTTCTCTCCCTCTCCCTCTGGGAGAGGGGCCGGGGGTGAGGGAAACCTCATCCCACTCGGACTTTTATTCCTGGAGCCTTACATGACCGATCTCGCCAAAACCCCGCTGCACGCCCTGCACCTCGAACTCGGCGCGCGCATGGTGCCCTTCGCCGGTTACGACATGCCGGTGCAATACCCGCTCGGCGTGCTCAAGGAGCACCTGCACACCCGCGAACAGGCCGGCCTGTTCGACGTGTCCCACATGGGCCAGATCATTCTGCGTGGCGAGCATGCGGCCCGCGCCCTGGAAAGCCTGGTGCCGGTGGACATCATCGACCTGCCCGCCGGCATGCAGCGCTATGCCCTGTTCACCGACGAAAACGGCGGCATCCTCGACGACCTGATGGTGGCCAATGCCGGCGACCACCTGGTGCTGGTGGTCAACGCCGCCTGCAAGGAGCAGGACCTGGCGCACCTGCAAGCGCACATCGGCGAACAATGCGAGATCGAGTCGCTGTTCGAATCCCGCGCTTTGCTGGCCCTGCAAGGTCCCGCCGCCGCCGAAGTGCTCGGCCGCCTGGCGCCGGAGGTGAAAACAATGACCTTCATGCAGTTCGGCCGCGTGCGCCTGGAAGGCGTGGAGTGCTACGTCAGCCGCTCCGGCTACACCGGCGAAGACGGTTACGAGATCTCCGTGCCCGTGGCCCAGGCCGAAGCCCTGGCGCGCACCCTGCTGGCCCAGCCGGAAGTCCAGCCGATTGGCCTGGGCGCCCGCGACTCCCTGCGCCTGGAAGCCGGCCTGTGCCTCTACGGCCATGACATGAACACCGACACCACGCCGGTGGACGCCAGCCTCACCTGGGCCATCTCCAAGGCCCGCCGCGCCGACGGCCTGCGCGCAGGTTGCTTCCCGGGCGCCGGACGCATCTTCGCCCAGCAGCAAGAGGGCGTTGTCAGCAAACGCGTCGGACTGTTGCCCAGCGGCCGCGCGCCGGTACGCGAGGGCACACAGATCGTCAACGCTGAACAGCAGGTCATCGGCCAGGTCAGCAGTGGCGGCTTCGGCCCGAGCCTGGGCGGACCGCTGGCCATGGGGACGCTCGACAGCCGCTACACGGCGCTGGAGACCGAGGTCTATGCCCTGGTGCGTGGCAAACCCCTGCCAATGCGGGTGGTGAAAACCCCCTTCGTGCCACAGCGCTACTACCGCGGCTGAAGGCAAACGCCTGCCTTGAATGGGTAGGCGCGAACGCCGATCCTTCGGAGCAAGAGCATGACCGAAACCCAGACCAGCCCACGTCCGCAGCCTTTGCAAACCGGCGTGAAGCTGCGCGGCGCAGAGAAGGTCGCGCGCATCCCGGTGAAAATCATTCCCACTGACGAGATACCGCGAAAGCCCGACTGGATCCGGGTAGAGATTCCCGCCTCGCCGGAGGTGGCTCGCATCAAGCACTTGCTGCGCAAGCACAAACTGCACAGCGTCTGCGAAGAGGCGTCCTGCCCGAACCTGGGCGAGTGCTTCTCCGGCGGCACCGCGACCTTCATGATCATGGGCGACATCTGCACCCGCCGGTGCCCCTTCTGCGACGTAGGCCACGGCCGGCCGAAGCCGCTGGATGCCGATGAACCGAAGAATCTGGCTATCGCCATCGCTGACCTGCGCTTGAAGTACGTGGTGATTACCTCGGTGGACCGTGACGACTTGCGCGACGGCGGTGCCCGGCACTTCGTCGATTGCCTGCGCGAGATCCGCAAGCTGTCTCCGGGCATCCAGCTGGAAACCCTGGTGCCGGACTACCGCGGGCGCATGGACGTGGCGCTCGCCATCACCGAGCAAGAGCCGCCGGATGTGTTCAACCACAATCTGGAAACCGTACCGCGCCTGTACAAGGCAGCGCGTCCCGGCTCGGACTTCGAGTGGTCGCTGGACCTGCTGCAGAGCTTCAAGAAGCGCGTGCCCCACGTGCCGACCAAATCCGGCCTGATGCTCGGCCTGGGCGAGACAGACGAGGAAGTGATCGAGGTCATGCAGCGCATGCGTGAGCACGAGATCGACATGCTGACCCTCGGCCAGTACCTGCAACCGTCGCGCAACCACCTGCCGGTGCAGCGTTTCGTCCACCCGGACACCTTCGCCTGGTATGCCGACAAGGGTGCCGAGATGGGCTTCAAGAACGTGGCTTCAGGCCCGCTGGTGCGCTCCTCGTACCATGCCGACCAGCAAGCCCACGGGACGAAGATCAACTGATTGACGCCAGGCCCGCCCCTTCCTGAAGAGTCGGCAAAGCGCAAAAAACAACGCCCTCCGAATGGAGGGCGTTTTCACAGCGGGGGAGGGTTCACGGATTCGGCGCATGGCTGCCGAGAAGGCCGCCACTGGATTTCTTGCCGCGCTTGGCCGTGCGCTTTTCCAGAAGGGTTTTCTGGGGCTTTTTCTTCGCTTCGCGTTTTGAGTCGAGACCTTTGCTCATGGCGTCTATCTCCGAGAGAGGGGGGGATGGATCAGCGCATCCCTGCCTTGAAGCGCTCAATGGCCATTACCACCTCCTGGGCTGCACGAGCCGGTTAGTTTACGGAGCCGATGAAAACAGCATAGTCGCCTTGCGGGCGGCTGCATGACCCGGCAAACCCTCGATTGCTTAACACTTCATGCGCCAGGCGGTGACAGCGCCCGGCGCTGGCCGCATCATGCGGGATCATCGCTGGACGGTAGTAGGAACCCCATGTCCGAGCTCCTGGGATACGCCGCGCAATCCATCGTCGGTTGCGTGCGTGAACACAACGAAGATGCGCTGCTGTGCGCCCCTGAACTGGGGCTCTGGGCCGTGGCCGATGGAATGGGCGGCCACCAGCGCGGCGAAGTCGCCAGTGCTGTGGCCCTCGATGCCCTGCGCGAGGCCGTGGCCGCCAAGCAGGACCTGGGCGCCGCCGTGCAGACCGCCCATCGCGCCGTGGTAGCGGCGGCATCGGGCTCCGGCATGGGCACCACGCTGGTGGCGGTGAAGTTCGACGGCGCGATGTTCGATCTGGCCTGGGCCGGCGACAGTCGCGCCTACCGCGTCGGCGTTGACGGCATCACGCGGCTCAGCCATGACCACAGCCTGGTGCAGGCGCTGGTGGATGCGGGTGAGTTGAGCCCGCAGCAGGCTCGCCGCCATCCGCAGCGCAATGTGGTGACCCAGTGTCTTGGCCAGGAACACCAGGGCCTCGAAGTCGGTGGTGTGAAAGACGCCCTGGCGCCCGGTGAACTCCTGCTGCTCTGCAGTGACGGCCTGACCGGTGAACTGGCCGATGACGAGATCCTTGCCCAGTGCGCCCGTGCGGAAACCCTGGACGACCTGGTGGCACACTTGCTGGCGCTGGCCTGCGATGCCGGTGGTCGGGACAACATCTCCTGCATCGTGATCGGCCTGGTGTTGTCGGAAACCACTGTGGCGGCAAACAGGTCGAATTCGTTCCTGAGCCGGTTGCTCAAATCGCGAAGATCCTGAATCCATGAACGACAATCTGCTAGATATACCCGGCTACCTCGTACACGGCCGCCTGGGCAAGGGCGGGATGGCCGAGGTCTACCTCGCCACCCAGGAATCGCTCAGCCGCAAGGTGGCGGTGAAGGTGCTGGACAAACTGGACGATGAAGCCTTTACCAGCCGCTTCATCAGGGAAGCGCGCATGCTTGCTTCCCTGCACCACCCGTCCATCGTCACCATCCACGATATCGACCGTCTGCCCGACGGTCGCCACTACCTGGCGATGGAGTTCCTCTCCGGCGGCGACCTGGGCCGCTACAAGGGGCAGGCGCTGGAGCCGCTGGAGGCATTGTGTATCGTCCGGCAGATAGCCGGAGCCCTGGCCGTGGTGCACGGCAAGGGCCTGATACACCGCGATATCAAACCGGCCAATATCCTCTTCCGTGACGACGGCACGGCGGTGCTCACCGATTTCGGCATCGCCAAGGACCTGGAACTGGACAGCGAACTGACCCAGTTCAACGTTGCGGTCGGCAGCCCGGCCTACAGCAGCCCGGAGCAAGCCCAGTGCCAGGCGCTGGATGCGCGTAGCGACATCTATAGCCTGGGCGTGATCCTGCTGGAGCTGCTGACCGGCGAGAACCCCTATCGTGGTGCCAGCTACGCCGAAACCGTGCTCAACCACGTGCAGATGGACCCGCCCGTGCTGCGCAGGGGGCTGGCTGACTACCAGCACCTGATCGACCGCATGCTGGCCAAGGACCCGGACGAACGCTTTGCCGATTGCCGCGTGCTGTTGGACAGCCTGAACGAGCTGTGCGACCTCGATCTTGATTTCACCCGCATCGCGCCGGCCGTGGCCGTGAACCCGACGGCGAAGCAGCCGGCGGCAAACCGTCGTTACCGTGGCTTGCTCTGGGGCCTGGCCGGACTGATGTTGCTGGTCGTTTCCAGCGGCGGTGGCTACTACGTCGTACTACGAATGAAAATCGCCGACCTGCTGGAACTGGGCGAACAGCGCCTGGCCGAAGGCAAGCTGATGGCGCCGGCAGCGGACAACGCCGACTTCTACTTCCATGAAGTGCTGCGCCTGGACAAGGACAACGCCAAGGCGGGTGATGGCCTGCAGCGCGTCCTGGCCGCACGTATCGCCAACGTCCTGGTGCTGGCTGAACAGCGCCTGGCCGAGGACAACCTGCTTCAGCCGGAACAGGACAGTGCGGTGTTTTATTACCAGGAGGTGCTCACCCTGGCCCCCGGCAACGAACAGGCATTGGCCGGGCTGGAGAAGGTGGCGCAGCGCTTTGTCGAACACAGTGAAGAGGCCTATCGCCGGCGCGAATTCGCTCTGGCGTTGGAGTACATCGACGCCGGTCTGCAGGTGGCGCCGACGAACCCGACCCTGCTCGAACTCCGCGCCGTTCACGAGCAGAGGGTGCGCAAGGCCAAGGCGGCGCGGGTGGCCACGGCGCGTCCAGCCAAGCCGCAGGCTCGTCAGGAAGAGCAGGAAAATCCCATCAAAAAACTGTGGAACCGCCTTTTCAACTAACTGCCAACTCCAGCAAAGTCAGGGTGCAGGCACATAGCTATCATTGTCCCGTGCCCTGCCTCCAAGGACTCCACAATGCTCAGGATTCATTTCGCGGATAACCGTCAGGCGCCCATCTGGCTGGTGGACGAACGCTTCACCATCGGCCAGGACAGCCGCAACAGCCTGGTCCTGGCGGACCCGGAGATCAGCCTGTTCCACGCGGAAATCCGTCAGGACCACGGCCAGTACTACCTGAGCGATTGCGGCACACCCGGCGGCACCTTCGTCAATGGCGAGCGCATCGGTGCGCGTTTCCAACTGCGTTCAGACGACTGTGTGCGCATCGGCAACCTCGAACTCTTGCTGGTGGACCCGGCCAAAGCCCGACCCAAGGTCGAAGCTGCGGCGCGCTGGTACCTGCAGGTCATCAAAGGGGAGCACGAAGGGCAGAAGTTCCATGTCACCGGCTCCATCACTTTCGGTCGCTCGGTGAAGTGCGAACTGTGCTTCAGCGATCAGGAGCTGTCGCGCCGGCACTGCGAGTTCTTCCTCAAGGACGATGTGCTGGAGGTCAAGGACTTGGCTTCGGCCAACGGCGTGTTCGTCAACCAGCAGAAAGTCAGCACGGCCGTATTGCAGCCTGGCGACCAGATCCGCATGGGTTCGGTGAACCTGCTGGTGATCGGCCCCAAGGTGGCGGCACCGCAAGCGGTGGACGAAGACGCCACACTGTTCATGCCTGTGGCGCAGATCCCCAAGCCCGCCGTGCCACGCCCAACGGGGCGCCAGCCCGTAGCCAATCCGTTGCGCGCCGCGGCGCAGAAGCAGGCCGCGCCCATCGAAGCGGCCCGTCAGTCGCCGAACAAGGTGCTGATCGGCCTGCTGGTGCTGGCCGTTGCTGCGGCAGCGGCCTTGGCCGGCAAGACCCTTCTGTAGAAGGGGCGAACTCATTCGCCAAGGGCCGCGTTGAATCAGTAGCCCGGATGAAATCCGGGAAAGCTCCAACCGCCGCTCCCGGATTTCATCTGATGGGTTTCGCTTCGCTCAACCACATCCTACGGCCGGTTGATCAGCCCTGAACTCCGAACACCTTTGCCAGGTGCTCCTCGTAGCGCTTCAGATCTTCCTCGATATTCGGCCGCTTCATCACGTCCACGCAGAGGAAGGTGGGCAGGGCGCTCATGCCGAGGAACTGGTTGGCCTTGTGGAAGGGGAAGTACACCGCATCCACGCCCTTGGCCTCGAAGAAGTCGGTGGGGTCGTCGAATGCTTGCTGCGGCGCGTTCCAGGTCAGTGACAGCATGTACTGCTTGCCCTGGATGAGACCGCCGCTGCCGTACTTCTGCGAGGCGTCCGAGCGGGTGCGGCCGTCATTGGCGTAAAGGCTGCCGTGACCGGCGGTGAACACCTCGTCCAGGTACTGCTTCACGGTCCAGGGTGCGCCCATCCACCAGCCGGGCATCTGGTAGATCACCACATCGGCCCAGAGAAACTTCTGCACCTCTTCGGCCACGTCGTAGCCAGCGTCGATCTGGGTTTCCTTGACGTCGAAGCCGGCGCGGTCGAGGAAGGCCAGCGCGGCGTCGTGCAGGGTGGCGTTGTAGCGGCCGTCGGAGTGGGCGAACTTCTTGCCGCCGTTGAGCAACAGGATCTTTTTCATGCAGTAGCCTCCGCAAGTTGATGTGGCGGCAGACTACCGGTCACCCCCCCTTCGGAAAAATCCGTTTGGCCGCAATTGAATATTGCTTGAAAGTCATGAATCCACATGTTTTGGTTGCGGTAGGGTTGATAAAAGTCACGCCATGTAGAGGCCATAGCAATGACCCAACCCTACGGTTTCATCCTCCACGCCCACACCAGACCCGAGAAGGCCGACGCGTTCGAGGTGCTGTTCCGCGCCTACGTCGAACCCAGCCGGGCGGAGGAGGGCTGCATCGAGTACCACATGCTGCGTGATGCCCAGGACCCGAGCCTGTTCATCTTCTATGAGGTCTGGCAGAGCCGGGCCGCGCTGGAAGTCCACAGCGCGTTACCACACATGCGCCGCTTCCACGAAAACCGTATGGACTACCTGCGGCGCGACTTCGAGATTCGCGAGATCGAGATGCTCAGCCCGTCGTCCGCCCGCGTCTAAAGCCCGCTGCGAATCAGCCTCAGGTACTCCGCCCGGCCACCGATATCGTTGTGCCCGGCGCCGGCTATCACCTCCCGCCGTGCCACGCCCGTGGGGAACTGGGCGAACAGTTTTTCACTGCTCCAGCGCGGGATCACCTCGTCCCGTTCGGCAATTATCAACAACGTGGGCACAGTAATGACCGGGGCGTAGCGCCAGGACTCGTAGCGGTCCTTGAGCATCCAGCGCACCGGGTAGATGGGGAACCGGCGCTGGGCCAGTTCGAGGATGCTGTTGTAGGGCGTGACCAGCACCAGCCGCGCGGTGGGGCGCTGGCTTGCCAGCTGGATAGCCACGCCGCTGCCCAGGCTGCGGCCGACCAGCGCCACCTTGCCATGCAGGGCATGAACCTTGTCGAACAAAGCCAAGGCGTCCCGGAGGATGTCGGCTTCCGTTGGCTTGCCGGTGCTGTCGCCGAACCCCCGGTAATGCAGCAAATAGAGGGCGTGATCGGGGAAGGCCTCGGCGAAGTCCGGGAGGCTGCGGGAGACGTCCTCGGCATTGCCGCCGAAATAGATCAGAGCCTTGGGGCTGGCCAGCGGACGCACGGTTACGGCTATCCGCTCGTCGGTCACCGGCAACATCAGCAACCGGTCGGGACCGCCGATGGCACGGGGCTGTGGGAAGTAGATCAGCGAGCGCTGGAAGACCAGCAGAGCCGCTCCCAGCCCGAGATAGAGCGCAATGCCCAGCAGGACAATGCCGATCAGGCTACGGGCCATGGCATCAGAGGTGTTGAGTGGTCGCGGCACGTCTTGGGCATGGCGCGTGTCTTCCCTGTGCGGGGTCGGGTCCATTCACCATAGTCGAGGCGCGCTTGCCTAAGCTGTAAGGGCATGCCCAAGCGAGGTGGCCACAATGGAACGCAAGCACGATCTCGACACCTACAAGCGCTTCAAGAAGCAGCATCCGGCGTACTTTCAGGCAGTGGAAACCCTCGGTGCCGTGGTGCGCCAGACCGGACCCCTGGATGAGCGCAGCCTGCAATTGATCCAGCTCGCCGCCGCGGCGGCCATACACTCCGAAGGTGCCGTCCACAGCCATACGCGCCGTGCCCTGGAAGCCGGTGCCACGCCCGACGATATCCACCACACCCTGCTGGTACTCACCAGCACCATCGGATTCCCCACCGTGATGGCCGCCCTGAGCTGGGCGGGGGATGTGTTGGAGAGCAAGGAATAAGGTGCGCGCTGGCGGAGATGCGTACCGCTGCGCGCAACCGCACCCTGCGGGCTAGGCGGTAGGCGAGCTGTCCGCTTCGGGCTCCTGCTGCTGGAGCAGCCACATCTGTGCGTAGCTGCCGCCGATGTCCAGCAGCTCGCGGTGGGTGCCTTTCTCGATCACCCGGCCGGCGTCGAGCACCAGGATTTGGTCGGCGTCCATCACGGTGGAGAGGCGGTGGGCGATGACCAGGGTGGTGCGACCGACCTGAATGCGGTCGAGCGCGGTCTGGATGGCCTTTTCCGACTTGGAGTCCAGCGCCGAAGTGGCTTCGTCGAAGATCAGGATGGCGGGGTTCTTCAGCAGGGCGCGGGCGATGGCCACGCGCTGTTTCTCGCCCCCGGAGAGCTTGAGGCCGCGCTCGCCCACCGGGGTTTCGTAACCGTCGGGCAGGCGCAGGATGAAATCGTGGATATGCGCAGCGCGGGCGGCGGCCTCCACCTCCTCGCGGCTGGCGCCGGGGCGGCCGTAGCTGATGTTGTAGTAGATGCTGTCGTTGAACAGCACGGTGTCCTGGGGAACGATGCCGATGGCGCTGCGCACCGAGCCCTGGGTCAGCTCGCGCAGGTCGTGGCCGTCGATGCGGATGTGCCCGGCGTCGATGTCGTAGAAGCGGTAGAGCAGGCGGGCGAGGGTGGACTTGCCAGAGCCTGAATGGCCGACCACCGCCACGGTGCCACCGGGGGGAATCTCGAAGTCCACGCCGTGGAGGATCTCCCGGCGCGGGTCGTAGCCGAAGTGCACGTTCTCGAAACGCACCCGTGGCCGGGTGGCTTGCAGCGGGGTGGCGCCCGGCGCGTCCTGCACGTCCTGGCGCTCGTCCAGCAGGCCGAACAGCCGCTCCATGTTGGTCAGCGCCTGCTTCACCTCGCGGTACATCATGCCGAGCATGAACAACGGGGCGGACAGCTGCAGCAGGTAGGTGTTCACCAGCACCAGGTCGCCGATGGTGAGTTCGCCGGCCACGACGCCAGCGGCGGCACGCCACATCATGGCCGTGACGCCCATGGCGACGATGGATGTCTGGCCGAGGTTGAGCAGCGCCAGGGATTTGGTGGCCTTGACCTTGGCGTTCTCCAGGTGGCGCAGGTTCTCGTCGTAGCGTGCCGACTCGTGGGCTTCGTTGTTGAAGTACTTCACCGTCTCGTAGTTGAGCAGCGAATCCACCGCGCGCTCATTGGCGCGGGTGTCCGCCTCCACTGCGGCGCGGTAGTAGCGGGTGCGCCATTCGGTGATGGCGAACGTCCAGATGCCATAGGCAACCAGGGTGCCGAGGGTGATGAAGGCGAAGCCCCAGTCGTACGCCCAGACCAGCACTGCAGTGACCAGCAGCACTTCGAGCAGGGTCGGGACAATGGTGTACAGCGTCCAGTCCAGCAAGTCGGAGATGGCACTCCCGCCACGCTCGACGTCACGGGCGACGCCGCCGGTGCGCCGGCCCAGGTGGAACTTCAGGCTCAGCCCGTGCAGGTGCTGGAACACCTTGAGGGTGATCTGCCGCGAGGCCCGCGCCATGACCCGGGCAAATACCACCTGGCGCAGCTCGGTGAACAGGGTGACGCCGATGCGCGAGGCGCCATAGGCCAGCAACAGCGCAACCGGCAGCACCAGGAGGCTGGGCTCGACATTGAGCCCATCGACGATCTGCTTGAGGGCGATGGGCACGTAGAGGTTGATCAGCTTGGCGGCGAAGATCAGCCCCAGCGCCAAAGCGATGCGACCGGTGTAGGGCTTGAGGTAGGGCAGCAAGGTGGCGATCACGGCGGCATCGCCACGGGAGCCGGCCTTGCGCGCAATGGGAGTGGAGCCGTCGTTCTTGTTACCGGTCGCGTCCTGCGGAGCCGGGTTGTCATCCAGGGCTGCCATCGCCCACCTGCCTTGTCTGTGAAAAGTCTTGTGACATTAACCCACTCCCGGGGCGGGCTGGAATTCCAGGGCAGGGCCAACCTGCTGCGCAGGGCCGTTTGTCGAGTGGCCAACGCCCTACCTGCAGCGCGCGGAAATAAGCCAGAGCGCCTATCTCGCGGAATTGCCTAGGCCGGGCGACCAGCTACCTCGCTGCGATACTGGCCAACTACCATAATCTCTGAGCGAGCAGGGCCAGAGGTACCGGAGTCGGTGCTGCCTTCTCGATGTGAATGCAGTGGAAAAGCAGCGCTTGCGCTGGGGAGGCGGCTTTCTCGTTTGCATGAACGATCAGCAGTAGTTCCGTGATCATCGATGCCGATTTGATGCGGGCACCCGCCAGCAAGGCGGATCGGCGAGTCCTGATTTCGGCTGTCGCGTGCAGGATGCCGGTGGGTGAGCTTCCTCCTGACGGAAAGAGTGGCGAGGGTGGGTAACCGCGCTCCCGATCCGCTCGCAGGGGCATGTTCGACGCATGTCGTGCCTCATCCACCCGATAACCCAACGCGCGCGGGAAGATCGTCATGCATACCATCCGTAACACCCTGGTGGTGATGGATCCGCAGCAGTCCGAAGAGCAGATCCTGAGCCGGGCCAGAATGATTGCCAGCGCCACCCGATCGCACCTGCACCTGCTGGTTTGCGATAAGCGTCCCGACCTTTCCGCTCATCTCGAGGAGGTGCGAGGTGCCCTGGAAAAGGAGGGGTTCAGTGTCAGTGCCCAGCGGGCCTGGCACCATAGCCTGTACCAGACCGTGATCGCCGCGCAGCAGGCAGAGGGCTGCGGCCTGGTGATCAAGCAACATCGCCCCGACAATCCCCTGACCAAGTCGATACTCACCCCGGAGGACTGGAAGCTGCTGCGCTACTGCCCCAGCCCGGTACTGATCGTGAAAACCGCCACACCCTGGGCCAGCGGCACCATTCTCGCCGCCGTCGATCTCGGCAACAGTGATATCGAGCATCGCGTCCTGCACGCCGGTATCGTCAGCCACGGCCACGACGTCGCCAGGATGTCCGGCGGTACCTTGCACATGATGAGCGCCCATCCTTACCCGATGCTCTCGGCGCCCGACCCGGTGTTCCAGCGCAAGGAGAGCATCGAGGATTTCTACCGCGAACAGTGCCGGACGCTGCAGAAGGAGTTCAGCATTGATGACGAGCGCCTGCATATCGAGGAAGGCGCGGCGGATATCCTGATCCCGCAGGTTGCCCACAAGCTCAATGCCGCGCTCACGGTGATCGGCAACGTAGCGCGCACCGGGTTGGCCGGGGCCATGATCGGCAATACCGCCGAGATGATTCTCGACACCCTGGAGAGCGATGTCCTGGTGCTCAAGCCGGATGACATCATCACCCATCTGGAGGAGCTGGCAGCTCCGGCGCAAACCCAGCAGGAACAGGCCGCACTATCGTCCTGGCCCTACAACCACCATAACCATCGGCTGTAGCCTGCTCCGGGTGGGGATGACGAATGCCCCGTTTGGCACGGTCTTGTCCAGCAAGCCGGAGTGCTGAACGGGGACTGCCCCGCCCCTCACGCCATGGGCGGCAGCCGGGGTTTCACCGGGGTCTTCTTGATGATGGCGGTGCTGGTTTCGGCGTAGACGTTGATGCGGTCCAGCAGCGTGTCGAGCTATTCCACCGAGCGTACGCACAGCCGCGCGATGAAGCAGTCGTCGCCAGTCACCTTGTCGCACTCGGTGAACTCTGCACTCCCCTGATCTTGCGTTCCAGCACCTGCAACTGGCCGGGCAGGGGGCGGATGCGCACGATGGCCTGCGAGGGTTAGCGCGCCATGGAATCGGTCACCTGCTGGACCTGTTTGCGGAACCAGCGGCGCAGGCGGTCGGCGTCGGTCCGTTCATGCCATATCTGCATCACCTCCACTCGCGGCAGCGTCAACGGCAGCGGGTGCATGCGCAGGTCGGGGTCGTGATCCACGGCTTCTTCGGCCAGTGAGCGCAGGCAGGTGAGCAGCAGGTCGGTGCCGCGAATCAGCCGGGTTGGTGCGATGAAGCTGGACAGCCCGGCGGCGATCCGGCGGCTCAGTCCCCTGGCCTGCAGGGCCCGATCCACCAGGCCATTGAGGTCACCGGTAAGGGTAGTGAGCAGGTGCTCGCAAGCGAGGAACGCGTCCAGGTCCAGGCCGTTGGCCAGGCGCGCGTTGCCTTGGGAGGCCAGGACCACGAAGTCCTCGCTCAGCAGGCGCTGCTGGTGAAAGGTGCCTGGGAGGTCGGTGTAGAAGCCGGCAATCGCCAGGTCGCAGGTGCCTTTTTCCAACTCGTCGCGGGGGAGCTGGCCACGGGTGTTGTGGGTGACCAGCACCAGGTTCGGCGCCTGGCTGCGCAGAATCGGCAGAAGCTTCGGCAGTAGCGTCTGCTCCACGTAGTCGGTGCTGTAGAGATGGAGGCGCTCGGCGCGGCCGAGAAAGTCCTGTCCGTCGCAGCGCTCGTAGAAGGCTTCCAGCTCGCCCACCAGGCGCTGCACCTGGGGCGCCAGCTCGTGGGCGCGGGGCGTGGGAGTGAGGCCGCGAGGGGCGCGGACGAAGAGCGGGTCGCCGAACTGGTGGCGCAGTTTGTTCAGCTTGTGACTCAAGGCCGGTTGGCTGAGGGCCATGCGCTCGGCCGCCAGCGACGCATTGCGTTCCTGGTAGAGCACGTGGAAGACCTGCAGCAGGTTCAGGTCCTTCTTGGTGATATTCATTTTTTGGATGCCAGAAATAAAAGCTTTCGAATTATCGAATCTTAGTGCCTTGCCTAGGATGTCGGCCACTCACGCGCTGATACCCAGGAGACCCCATGACCCTCAGCATCTTCGCCACCATCAGCCCCAGACCCGAGCACCGCGACGCGGTGGAGCAGGCCCTGCGGGTGATGGTCGAGCGCTCCCGGGCCGAGCCCGGCAACCTGCGTTACGACCTGTTCATCCGCGAGGGCGAGGTGCTGGCTTTCGACCTCTTCGAACTCTACGCCGATGAGGCTGCCGTCGAGGCCCATCGCCAGAGTGCCCACTACCAGGCGTATCGCGCCGCCACTGCCGACTGGCTGGCTTCGCCCACCCAGGTGCGCCTCGCCCGTCCGCTGGACGTGGCACCGTTCGACTGAACAGGAGATTCAACATGACCAAGGTTTCCACCCTGGCGCTGGCCCTTGCCGGCGCGATGCTCGCCGGCACGGCCAACGCGGCGCCCAAGGGCGAGGTGCTGGTGCTGCTGTCCAGCGAGAACCAGTTGCCGCTCAAGGACGGCAAGCAATACCCCACTGGCTTCTACCTCAACGAGTTCGGCGTACCCGCGGACCACTTGCTCAAGGCTGGCTACGCGCTGGTGCTGGTGACCCCCAGGGGCAACGCGCCGAGCGTGGATGAACGCTCCATCGATCCGCAGTACTTCGGCGGAGACGCAGCGGAAATGAAGCGCATCCAGAAGGTGGTCGAAGGCCTGCCGGGCATGAACGACAGCCTGTCGCTGCAAGAAGTGCTCGCCGGTGACCTGGACCGCTATGCCGGGTTGCTGATTCCCGGTGGCCACGCGCCACTGATCGACCTGGCCAACAACCCCGAAGTGGGAGCGCTATTGCGTCACTTCCACCAGGCCGGCAAACCCACCGCTGCCATTTGCCACGGGCCCATTGCGTTGCTCTCGGCCCAGGACGATCCCGCCAGCTACCAGGCGGCCCTCGCCCGCGGCGAGAAGCCGGCGGCGAGTAACTGGCTCTACCAGGGCTACCGCATGACCATCTTCGCCGACCCGGAAGAGCAGGTATTCGAAAGCTCCCTCAACGGCGACCGCATCCTCTTCTACCCGGCCAAGGCGATGTCGGGTGCAGGCGGCGACATGGCCTACGCCGAGGCCTGGAGTCCCAACGTGGTCGTGGATCGCGAGTTGATCACCGGCCAGAACCCGTTCTCCGACCATGCGCTGGCCAAGGCGTTGGTGGAGAAGCTGGGGGCGGGGAAGGGCGAGTAACGCGCTACGCCGCTCTGGCGAGTTGGCGCCCGGCACCGACTTGCCGGGCAGCGTTTCTCAATGGAGCGCCGCGCGGCAAAACCTGCGGCGCGGTGTTTCACGCCATCGGCGGCAGCCGCCGCTTCACCGGGGTTTTCTTGACGATGGCAGTGCTGGTTTCGGCGTAGACGTTGATGCGGTCCAGCAGCGTGTCGAGCTGTTCCATGGAGCGCACGCACAGCCGTGCGATGAAGCAGTCGTCGCCGGTCACCTTGTCGCACTCGGTGAATTCCGGAATGTCCTGGATCTTGCGTTCCACCACCTGTAACTGGCCGGGCAGGGGGCGGATGCGGACGATGGCCTGGAGCTGGTAGCCGAAGGCCTTCGGGTCCACCTCCACCGTGTAGCCCGTGAGCACACCGCGTTCTTCCAGCTTGCGCAGCCGCTCCGCGACGCTGGGGGAGGAAAGGCCGCTGATCTGCGCCAGGGCCTTGAGGGAACGGCGCGAGTCTTCCATCAGGGCGGAGATCAGCAACTGGTCGATGTCGTCGGTCATGGCGATCTCGTTAGGTGAACGGATAAAAGTACCTTGATAGTAAAGGTAGATGGCGAAATACGCCTTTGCTATCGCATGGAATCTATCGGTTACGGCTCGTCATACTGTGCGCCACACAGAGGAGCCCATCATGGACACATCAATACATCGCGGTTCGTTGGAAATGGTCGCCGCCATGCTCATCTCCGGCACCATTGGCTGGTTGGTGATGCTCTCGGGGCAGCCAGTGCTGGATGTGGTGTTCTGGCGTTGCCTGTTCGGCGCACTGACCTTGCTGGTCATCTGCGCGGCGATGGGCTTCCTGCGCCCCGGCATCCTGACCCGAGCCACCTTCCTCCTGGCGGTCCTCAGTGGCGTGGCCATCGTCGGCAACTGGGTGCTGCTGTTCGCTTCCTACTCGCGGGCGTCCATCTCCATCGGCACGGCGATCTACAACGTCCAGCCCTTCATGCTGGTCGGGCTGGCAGCGCTGTTCCTCGGTGAAAAGATCACCCTGCAGAAGCTGGCTTGGCTGGCCGTGTCGTTCGTGGGGATGCTGGCCATCGTCAGCGCCCACGGCGGGCAGGGTGAGAGTGGGAGCGATTACCTGGCGGGCATTGCCCTGGCCCTGGGTGCGGCGCTGCTTTATGCGATTGCCGCGCTGATCATCAAGCGGCTGAGCGGGGTGCCACCGCATCTGATCGCGCTGATCCAGGTCACCACCGGGGTGCTGTTGCTGGCACCCATGGCGAACCTGTCCAGTCTGCCGCAGGGCAGCGATACCTGGTCCATCTTGCTGACTCTCGGCGTGATCCACACCGGCGTGATGTACGTGCTGCTCTACGGCGCCATCCAGAAATTGCCGACCGCCCTGACTGGCGCGCTGTCGTTCATCTACCCGATCGCGGCGATTTTCGTGGACTGGCTGGCCTTCGGCCGCCAACTCGAACTGCTGCAGTGGGTGGGCGTGGTGGCCATCCTCGTCGCGGCGATGGGGATGCAGCAGGGCTGGGGTTTTAATTTGCGTCGTGCAGCGCAGGCCTAATAGTAGGCACCACCCTTAGGTTGGCGTCGCGCGAAGCGCGGCCCAACGCATAGGCCCGATTCCCACATCGTTGGGCTTCGCTGCGCTCAATGCAGCTCTTTCGACACCTGGCCGAACTGCCGGTCGGCCGTGTTCAGGCGTTCCAGCTCACGGCGCACCATGTTGGCGAACGCCGAAGGCTTGAGGTGATAGAGCTCGGTGGCGACCCAGGCCAGCCAGCGCGGGCCCATGGCTTCGCGCTGCGCCAACAGGCGCAGCGCTTCGTCACGGGCCTGCCCGGCATGCTCTTCGTGGAACTGCCGGCGGGTTGCCGGATCAGCTGGCTTGCAGGCCGACATAGACGTTCTGCACATCGTCGTGGTTGTCCAGCGCTTCGAGGAAGGCTTCCACTTCCTCCAGCTCGGCGCCGGACAGGCTGACCGGGTTTTTCGCCTTGTAGCCCAGGTTGGCCGACTGCACGGTGAAGCCGAAGTCCGGCAGTGCCTTGCACACGGCGTCCAGGTCGGTCGGGTCGGTGTAGAACAGGGTGGCGCCTTCGTCGTCGGCTTCGAAGTCCTGGGCGCCGGCCTCGATAGCGGCAAGCTCCACGTCGGCATCGGCGCTGGCAGGTTCCGCCTCGATCATGCCCAGGTGGTCGAAGTCCCAGGAGACCGAGCCGGAAGTGCCCAGTTGGCCCTTGCGGAACAGCACGCGCACTTCGGCGACGGTGCGGTTCACGTTATCGGTCAGGCATTCGACGATCACCGGCACGCGGTGCGGCGCGAAGCCTTCATAGAGGGTGCGCTCGTAGTTGACCACTTCGCCGGAAAGGCCCGCGCCTTTCTTGATGGCGCGCTCCAGGGTGTCTTTCGGCATGGAGGCCTTCTTGGCCTGGTGCACGGCGAGACGCAGCTTGGGGTTCATGTCAGGATCGGCACCGTTACGTGCGGCGATCATGATCTCTTTCACCAGTTTGCCGAAGATCTTCCCTCGGGCGTTGGCGGCGGCTTCTTTAGGTTTGGCTTTCCACTGGGCGCCCATGGTGGCTCTCTCGCAGGTTCTGGGGGGAAATGGCGCCGGATTTTACTTGGGGAGAGGGGCGGCTGCCAGCCGGCTCGTCAGTTCCGTGGAGGACCTTCGGGGAATCTGGCGTCTAATGGCCATTATGGATAGATTGCTGATACCCAGGCTGATCAACGCCAGATGGCGCCCACCGCCCCTGCGAGCGGAGACCGAATGCAGTTGCCCAGTAGTTCCAGTGCGCCCCATGGCGCGAGCGATGAGCGATTCGACAACCTGATCCGCTTGCTCAAGAGCCGGTTCGGCGTGATGGCCACCGTGATGACCACTGGCGCCGGTGGCATCCAGCAGATCCGCAACTGCGCCGGGACGGCATGCATCCCGGCGCTGTCAGGTGGCCAGGTTACGCTCCCGCCAGGCATTGGTGGGGCTGATCCCGTGGTGATCCCCGACCTCCTTCAGCAACCAATCGGGTGCCCGGAAGGGCTGGCGCAAGCCTTGCCGGACCTGCGCTTTCTCGCCGCCAGTCCCCTGTTGGCGCCCGATGGCGTCCTGATGGGCCTGCTCTGGCTCCTGCACGATCAACCCCGCGAACTGGACGACGAAGAGCGGCAGGTGCTGCGTGAGTTCGCCGAACTGGCCACCGGAATGCTGGTGGACCGGCTGGAGCTGGAGCGTGTTCGGGAAAGCGAGAAACGCATGGCCCTGGCCATCGCCGGCAGCGGCACCGGCATCTGGGACCGCAATGCCTTGACCGGTGAAATCCACTACTCCACCGACTGGAAAGCGCTGCTGGGTTATGCCGATCACGAGGTGGGCAACCGCATCGAGGAAAGCTATACCCGCGTCCATCCCGAGGACTTGACCTATGTGCAGGCCAGCATCCAGGCCCACTTCGACGGCCGTACCGAGGCTTACGAAGTGGAGCACCGCTTGCGCTGCCGGGACGGCCTCTACAAGTGGGTGTGCAGCCGCGGCAAGGTGGTGGAGTGGGACGCAGCGGGCAAGCCCTTGCGTATGGTAGGTACCACCACTGATGTCACCGCCATGCGCAACCTCTCGGAGAAGATGCAGCAAGCGGCGGCGCTGATGACCGACCTGACCAACGAAATTCCCGGCATGGTCTTCCAGTACCGGCGCCAACTGGACGGCACCGCCTTCTTCTCCTACGTCAGCAATGGCGTCCGCGAGATCTATGGGCTGGCACCGGAGCAGCTGACTCGGAACGCCGACGTACTGCACGGCATCATTCACCCGGACGACCTGATCTTCTACCTCGATTCCCTGGAGCGCTCCGCCCGTGATCTCTCGCCCTGGCACCTGGAGTACCGCGTGCAGTTGCCCGGTTGCGGTCTTTCCTGGCGCCAGGGAGACGCGCGTCCCCGGCCGCTGGCGGACGGCGGCGTGCTCTGGCACGGTTTCATCACCGATATCACTGAACGCAAGCTGATCGAGGCTGAGCTGCAAGTCTTCGCCACTACCGATTCCCTTACCCAACTTTCCAACCGCCGACACTTCATGACGCAGCTGGATGCCGAGCTGGCGCGCGTGCAGCGAACAGCGGGTTACAGC
Source organism: Pseudomonas sp. BN415 (assembly GCF_029871195.1). Taxonomy (NCBI): domain Bacteria; kingdom Pseudomonadati; phylum Pseudomonadota; class Gammaproteobacteria; order Pseudomonadales; family Pseudomonadaceae; genus Pseudomonas; species Pseudomonas sp. BN415. The sequence continues at coordinate 26,202 of NZ_SSOK01000045.1, read as the reverse complement.
GCGGCGATCCTGATGTTCGACCTGGACCACTTCAAGGCCATCAACGACCGCTGGGGCCACTCCGTGGGAGACCAGGCGCTGCGGCATTTCTCGTCGATCCTCCGTACCCAGTTGCGCCGTACCGATGCCGCCGGGCGCATGGGCGGCGAGGAGTTCGCCGTGGTGCTGAGCAATGTCTCCATCGACGAGGCGAGGTTGTTCGCGGCGCGGGTGCAGGGCGAACTGTCATCTTCCCCCGTTGAACATGGCGAAGAGCGCCTGGCGCTGGCAGTCAGCGTCGGTATCGCAGCGCTCCATCCCGGTGACACCCGCGCGGAAGTCAGCCTGTCGCGCAGCGACATGGCGCTGTATCGGGCCAAGCGCGGTGGGCGCAACCGCATCGAGTGCCACTGAGCGCGTCGTCGACTGCTGAAATTTTTCCGCCGCACTGCATCCAATTGCCCTGCGCGTGGGTAGTACAGGTAGCAGCCAACCGGGCTGTTGACCTGAAACCCCATTGGAGGGCCGTTCATGAACGCTCAAGCCTTTGTTCGTCGTTTCACCCCAGCATTTGCCTTCACCTGCCTGCTGGCGCCTGCGCCAGTGGTGTTCGCGCAGGCCATGCTGCCAGACGCCGTGAAGGTCCCGGAGGGCAACAAGATCGCCCTGGAAACCACGGGCGTTGGCGAGATCACCTATGAGTGCCGTGAAAAGGCGGATGCCAAGGGGCAGGTGGAGTGGACCTTCGTCGGTCCCAAGGCCGTACTGAACGACCGCGACGGCAAGCCAGTGGGCAGCTACTTCGGCCCACCGGCCACCTGGCAGGCGCAAGATGGCTCAAGCATTACCGGCACCCAACTGGCGATTGCGCCGTCCGGAGCGGGAAACCTGCCGTATCAATTGGTCAAGGCCAACCCCGCGACTGGCGATGGCCTGATGAAGGGCGTCAGCTACATTCAACGGGTCGCCCTGAAGGGGGGAGTGGCGCCCGCTTCCGAGTGCTCCGCCACCACCATGGGCAAGCGCGAGATAGTGAAATATCAGGCCGATTACATTTTCTGGACGGCCAAGTGACGATCCATCCGTTCCACAGGGGCTCCCGGCACAACGTCGGGGGCTCCCCGCGCGGTGACACGGCAGGGAGCAACTATTTGGCCGAACCCGAATTCGACTATGACAGCTGTCTGAGGGCCTGTGCCCGCGGCGAACGGCAGGCGCTGCAGGCGCTTTACCAACAGGAAGGGCCGCGATTGCTGGGAGTGGCCCGGCGCATCGCACGGGACAATGCCCTGGCCGAGGACATCGTCCACGACGCGTTCCTGCGCATCTGGACCCACGCTGCCCGTTTCGATCCGGCGCGGGGTTCGGCGCGGGGCTGGATTTTCAGCGTCACCCGCCATCTGGCGCTCAATTTCATGCGAGACAGCGCCCGTGAACTGAACCTGGGCGATCAGGGTGATGAGTCGACTGGCGCCTGGGACGACTTGCGCGAGAGCGTCGGGGCTTTCGACTGGAGCACCGGCGCGGGGCGCATCTACGGTTGCCTGGATCGGCTGGAGTCCCCGCGCCGTGAATGCATCCTGCACGCCTATGTCGAGGGCTATTCCCACGCGGAGATCGCCAGCAGGCTGGGTGCTCCGCTGGGCACCGTGAAGTCCTGGATCAAACGCAGCCTGGCTGCATTGCGGGAGTGCATGGGATGACCGAAGGCCCCCGAGATGAGCTTGAAGAACTGGCCAGCGAATACGTGCTGGGCACGCTGTCTGCCGAGCAGCGCCAGGAAGTGCAGCGACGCCTCGCCCATGACGATGCCCTGCGATCTGCGGTGGATGCCTGGGAGCGACGGCTTCTGCCACTGACGAGCCTGGCCGAGCCCTGCACCCCGTCCGCTCACCTCTGGCATCGGATCGAACGCAGCATCGGGGAGTTGGGGCACCATGCCGGACCTGAGCCCACCAGGGCGCCATCCTGGTGGACGTTGTTGCCGCTCTGGCGGGGGCTGGCGGGTGCCGGGCTGGCGCTTTCGCTGGTGCTGGCCTCACTGCTGCTGACCCGCACAGTACCGTTGGACACGCCTGCCTACCTGGTGGTGCTGGTGGCCCCTCTGGACAAGGCGCCAGGCTGGGTGGTGCAGGCCAGCAGCCCTACAGAAGTCCAGTTGATCCCCCTCGGCGTGGTGGAGGTTCCGGCCGGCAAGGCGCTCGAGTTCTGGACCAAGGCCGATGACTGGCAAGGGCCGGTCTCCCTCGGGCTGGTCAAGCCGGGCCAGCCGCTGCGTGTGTCTATCGACCAACTGCCGCCGCTGCAACCCAACCAGTTGTTCGAGTTGACCCTGGAGAGCGCCACCGGCTCCCCCATCGGCAAGCCCACCGGACCTGTGCAGTTCATCGGGCGTGCGGTCAAGGTGCTCTGAGGCCGGTGCTGGAATCCCGTGTTCCGCCACCGGTGCGTCCCGTCCCCTTGCTGGTCAGCCCCATCAGCGTCGTTCGCTGAAACAATTGCCAGGAGAGGTGCACAGGATGGGGTGGAATCGCGCATCATTGGGCGCAATCAGCTTGAGGGAGGTTTCCATGGAGGTCATGTCATCGGTTTTGCGCCTTGCGGCACTGTCGTTGGGGCTGGTGCTGGCCGGCACCGCGGTGGCGAACGAAGAGACGCAGCTGGTCGAGTCCATCAACGCCTATCGTGGCCAGGTACAGCCCTGCGCCGGCCAGGCTTCCATGGAACTGCCACCGCTCAAGCCGGACCCGCGCCTGATTCTGCCGGCCGGCAGCATTGGCGACTTGCAGCAAGCGCTCTCGCGCACGGCCTATCCGCTGGTCAATGTGCAGGCCATCAACCTCTCCGGTCCCCGTGACGCACAGGCAGCCATGAAGGCGCTGCAGGAAAGCTTCTGCCAGGTGGTGCTGGACCCGCAGTTCGTTGATGTCGGCGTGAGTCGTGAGGGCGTGGACTGGCGCATCGTGCTGGCTCGGCCGCTGCTGGCCGGTGGTCTGGGCGACTGGCAGGTGGAAGGGCAGAAGCTGCTGGAACAGATCAACACCGCTCGCACCCAGGCGCGCCAATGCGGTACGCAATCCTTCTCCGCCGCCTCTCCCCTGACCTGGAATGCCACCCTGGCCGGCGCCTCCCTGGAGCACACCCGCGCCATGGCCAACCAGAACTTCTTCGACCACAAGGACCGGGACGGCCGCACCCCTGGCGACCGCGCGGAGCTGGCCGGCTACACCGCCCAGGTGATCGGTGAAAACATCGCTGCAGGTCTCGATACCGCCAGCAAGGTGGTGGAAGGCTGGCTGGCCAGTCCGGGCCACTGCGCCAACCTGATGAACCCGCAGTTCCGCGAGCTGGGCGCCGCCTACGCGGTGGACCCGAAAAGCGATGCGGGCATCTACTGGACGGCAATGTTCGGCTCGCCTTAACCGGTTCTGTCTCAATACCGTTCCCAGGCTCCACACATGGCGGGCCTTCAATCGTTGGGTTTCGCTGCGCTCTACGCCAACCTACGGCCAGCATGGCGCCCATTCGTAGGGTGCGGTGGAGCGAAGCGATACCCATCATTCCCGGCATAGGCAGAAACGACGACGGGAGCCCTGGGGCTCCCGTCGAGGTGGATCAGTGCGGCTGGTTCAGAGTCAGTCGCATATGGCGGTTCACATCCTTGTACAGCAGGTAGCGGAAGCGACCCGGGCCGCCGGAGTAGCAGGCCTGCGGGCAGAAGGCGCGCAGCCACATGAAGTCGCCGGCTTCCACTTCGACCCAGTCCTGGTTCAGGCGATACACCGCCTTGCCTTCCAGCACGTACAGGCCGTGCTCCATCACGTGGGTTTCGGCGAAGGGAATCACGCCGCCCGGCTCGAAGTTGACGATGTTGACGTGCATGTCATGACGCATGTCGCTCATGTCGACGAAGCGGGTGGTGCTCCAGCGGCCTTCGGTGTCCGGCATCACCTTCGGCTCGATGTCCTGTTCGTTGGTGACGAAGGCTTCCGGCAGCGGTACGCCGTCGACTTTCTGGTAGTGCTTGCGAATCCAGTGGAAGCGAGTGTGCTGGCCGGAGGTATTGCGCACCTTGTAGTCGGCGCCCGGCGGAATGAAGGCGTAGCCGCCCGGCTGCATGGTGTGCACCTGGCCCTGGAGGGTCAGGCTCAGCTCGCCTTCGACAATGAACAGCACGGCTTCGGCGTTGACGTCCTGCTCAGGCTTGTCGCTGCCGCCGTTGGGGGCGAGTTCGACGATGTACTGGGAGAAGGTTTCGGCGAAACCGGACAGCGGGCGGGCGATGACCCACATGCGCATGTTGTCCCAGAAGGGCAGGTGGCTGGTGACGATGTCACGCATCACGCCCTTGGGGATCACGGCATAGGCTTCGGTGAACATCGCGCGGTCGGTGAGCAGCTCGGTCTGTGCCGGGTGCCCGCCGTGCGGCGCGTAATAGGTGGATTTGGCCATGGGGTATTTCCTCATTGTTGTCTTGCTGCCTGGCGCGTGGCGCCAGGTCGAACAATTCGTGCAGATCGGTACGCCACCGGGGCGCTGGCCGTCGCTGCGAACCAACATATCCAGCAGTACGTTCATGCACAAATTAAATGTTGAAATCCGCCGTATTCATTTTTCGAATGCTGAAGCGACCGCCGCTCAGCCCCGAGTGTCCTGGGCGAGGACCCGTGTCAGTACGCGGGCGAGTTCCTGCACCATCGGGTCCGCCGCTGGGCGATGGAGCAGGGCGACTTCGAACACATCGACCGAGGGCAACCCAGTGCTTTTCGGCACCACGGCGTGTCCAGCCGTCACCGCACGCAGCGGCAGCAGGCCGATGCCCATGCCGTCCGCAATGGCCGACTGGATGCCGCTGAGGCTCGAACTGGTGAAGCTGATGTGCCAGCGCCGGCCCACGGATTCCAGGGCGCTGATCATCTCATCGCGGTACACCCCGCGCGGCGGGAAGGTGACGATGGGCAGCGGGTCGAGGTCGATGCAGGGATTGTTGGCGCTGTCCACCCAACGCGTCTTCTCCGGCCAGCAGGCGACCGCTTCACGGCTGTTTTGACGTTGCTTGAGCAATACCAGGTCCAGCTCGCCTCGGTCGTAGCTGGCAGAAAGATCGCGGCTGAGTCCGCTGGTGACTTCCAGCTTCACCTGCGGGTATCGCCGGTTGAAGGCCGCCAGTTGCTCCGTGGTGCGTCCGCTGGCGAAGTCGTCCGGTACGCCGATGCGCACCGTCAGCGCTACCGTGGCGCCGGAGAGTGCTTCGACCATCTCGTCGTTCAACGCCAGCAGGCGCCGCGCGTAGCCCAGCAGCGTCTCGCCGGCGTCGGTGGGTAACACGTCGCGGTTGCCACGCTCCAGCAGGCGATGCCCGGCCATCTCTTCCAGGCGGCGGATCTTCTGGCTGATGGTGGATTGGGTGGAGTGCAGGCGCGTTGCGGCGGTGGTGAAACTGCCGCAGTCAGCCACCGTGACGATGGCTCTCAGCAGGTCGAGGTCGAAGAGGCGGCTATTCGATTTGTCACTTTCGCTCATGGCGGAATCTATTTTCTGAATGGCGATTCCGCTTTTAGCAGGTCAACTTCGCTCCGGCAATTCACTTCGTGTCGCGTTTCCGAAGGGCCGGTGAATGGGGGGGGCGGTTCTCGGGGGAAACAGAAAAGGCCTGGGGCACCTTGGTGCCCCAGGCCTTGTTTCCGGCACGCTCAGCGGGATTCGATCCTGGACAGCGAATGGCCGGCCACGAAGATGGACGCGGCGAGCAATCCCAGGTCCTTGAGGAGGAACTGGCCCGGCGCAACGCTGATGCCGGGGAATCCCACGCTGGGCTCGATCACACCAGGGGTCGAGAACATGAAGCTCAGCGTGGTGAAGAACAAGCCGGCGGAGAGGGCGCCGCCCACCAGCGAAAGCTTTGGCGACAGCAAGCGTCCCGCAATCAGCAAACCGATGGACACTTCGAGGAACCCGAGCAGGGTAGAGAAGGTTCGCACGCTGAACAGTTCATAGAGCCAGCCCAGCAGCGGGCTGTTGCTCACGAGTGGTACCAATCCTTCTGCTTCGTATTGCGTGAACTTCATGCCGCCGAACCAGAAGTAGATGACGGCGAGAGCGAAGTAGGCGCCGAAGATGCCGACCGCCGTGATGGAGGTCCCGAGCGACAGCTTGTTCGGCAGGGTGTTCTTGGCTTGGTGGGTGATTTCAATCGTGTTCATGATCTGGCTTCCCGTAATTTGGCTAAGGGTCGTCCCGGCGAATCCGACTGAGTGGCCATGGGACGAGGGTTCAACGTGCAACCTGCGTGAGAACAATCGAGTCTTTGTTCCGTGCCCCTCACGCCAGGGGCCATCATTTTTCGATCTCATCCGAGCCGTTGATGAGTCATCTCCTCGTGATCCCCCGCGGGCTGCGTGGGGTGTGGAGACAGTTTTGCCGCATGCACTTGGCCTTTGGGCACAGAACGTACGAAGTTCGATGCAGATCGTCTAAATCCACTGGCCATTACTCCGGCCACTTGGCACGAAGCACCAGCCGACAGCGCCGCTGGCGCAGTACCCGGCTCTGGGCTTGGCTTTCCAGTAATGGGGCCGGCGGGTCGGTCCCCTTTGAGAGGACCATTGCCATGAACGGGCAGGGCGGCGATCTGCTGGAACGGGTATTGATGGCCCATGGTGGGGCGGAGCGCTGGCGCGGATACAGCAGGGTGAACGCCAGCATCGTGACTGGCGGCTTACTGTGGGGCATGAAGGGGCTGACCCAGGACAGCAATCCACGGCAGATGACCGTCTGGCTGCACGAGCAGCGCGCATCGGTGATGCCGTTCGGTGCCCCGAACCAGCGTACGGCTTACACGCCCGACCGGATCGCGATCGAAACCACCGAGGGACAGGTGGTGGCGGAGCGGCAGGACCCGCGGGCGTCTTTCCGCGATCACGACGAAACGACGCCCTGGGACGCGCTTCATCGGGCCTACTTCAACGGCTATGCGATGTGGTCGTACCTGACCATGCCATTTCTGTTCACGTTGCCCGGAGTAAAGGCAGAAGAGGTCGCTCCCTGGGCAGAGGACGGCCAGCATTGGCGGTGCTTGCGGGTGCATTTTCCCGAGAGCGTAGCCACCCACTGCCCGCGGCAAGACTTCTATTTCGGCGATGATTTCCTGCTGCGCCGACACGACTACAGCGTCGACGTGAGCGGTGGCCTGCCCGCCGCCCAGTACGTCCGTGACTATGTCGAGAGTGGGGGACTGCACATGCCCGGCAAGCGGCGAGCCTATCGCCGCGACGCGAACAACCGGGCGATCGAGGCGCAACTACTGGTCAGTATCGATATCAGCGACCTTCGTTACTCCTGACTCGGTGCGCTCATCACCCTGACCGCATCAAGCAAAGTTCGCCCCCGACTGCCGCTGACATGGGTCAGAAGTCGATATTTTGATCCCAAGGGTCGCTGCTTTTGCCTCGTCTATTTCCCTGCCTGCGGTCTTGCTCGAAGCGGATTGTCTGGCGGCGATCACAGGCCTTGCGCCGATCACCGCCGCCGCGCGTATCGATTTGAAACTTGGCCCGACCAGGAGAGGACGGCGCCTTTGCGGCCGACTCCATCGGTTCCAGGCTGAATGATTCGAGGTTCAGCTCATCGTTTGCTTTCATGGCATCACTCCGGTGGGCCGGCCTTTCTGGGCCTTACGTAGTACCCAGAGGGTAGATCGGGACCGGGCGCCGATCCTGAAAGGAAGTGGAGTGATGGTACGAGCGGACGATTGGGTTTACCGACGGACAGGCAGGCGTCCGTTGTTCGCGCCGTCAAGTGTCGCGGGTGGCGGCTCTCGTAGCTGTGCGAGCGCGGCGTCGCCACCTGGCGTCTACCAACCGGTCTGACGGCGCGCAGGCCAGTGCCTAGACTCTTAAGGCACGCGCCTCACCGTATGTGCTGACGGTGGGAAGTCTGGCGTGCCGTCGTCACTACGACCGGGCCATACCGGGAGGAGGCGGGCGTGAACAAGCATCCAAAAGCAGGCATCTCGCGGCGTCATTTCCTCGGCAGCGGCGTTGTCCTCCTGGGCGGCGGGCTGCTGGCGAGGTCCGCCTTCGCCGAGCAGGGCTGCCCGGCGACCCAGGGCGATATCCTCGGCCCCTACTACCGCTTCGGCGTGCCGTTCCAGTCGCGGCTGGCCGGCCCCGAGGAGCCGGGGGAGCGTCTGGTGGTGACTGGTACGGTGTTCAGCGCCGATTGCCGCACGCCCATCCCGAATGCGCTTGTGGAAGTCTGGCAGGCCAACAGCACCGGCCTGTACGACACCGAGACGCCCGGCAACTACACCGACAAGGGCAACTTCAAATTGCGCGGCATGCTCTACACGGACGCGCAGGGCAAGTACCGCATCGAGACCGTCATGCCCGGCCGCTACCCCGTGCCGCCGAATCTGCCCGGGCTGGAAAAGTACGGCGGGTTGATGCGCCCCGCGCACATTCATTTCCGCGTCATGGAATCGCTCCATGTGCCGGTCACCCTGCAGCTCTACTTCAAGGGCGACCCCTTCATCGCTGGCGACCCCTGGGCCCATGACCGCACCACCAACACCATCGAGCTGGAGCAGGACGGCGAGCTTCGTCGTGGCGTATTCGACATCGTGCTGGCGCGGGGCTTCGGGTGAACAGCAGCACGCTGATGATTGGCGACGACCTGGTGGCTGACATCCTCGGCGCACAAGCTGCCGGTCTGCAGGCCTGCCTGGTGCGGACCGGCAAGTACCGACCGGGAGACGAGACCCGCGCCGCCGAGGCCTGGGTAGCCGCCGATCTGGCTGAGGCGGTGGCGCAGCTTTGTTGATCTAGGGGAATGCGTGACTGCTTAGGATGGGGCGGGCGGCGTTCCGTGGGCCGTCGAATCCCATCAATTCGCGCTGATGGGGTTCGCTTCGCTCTACGCCATCCTACGGGCCGCCTGGATAAGCTAACGGGGCGGCGTGTTTTGACTTTCGTCCTCCGAAAGCTTTCCAGAATCGAAACCCGGGATAACGGTTCGTCATTAAATTGACCGTTTTCTTGTTTGATTTTTATGTTCTCTATAAGTACCTGATTTGTTGCTGGATATTGCGTGGTGGCGTATTGCCAGGCGAGTGGCTCGCTAGTTCTGGAAAACCTGCTTTTACTAGGAGAAGAGACATCATTCGCTCAACAAGAAGCGATTACGTGGCAGTCAAATTTGGCGCCGGGGAGAGGACATTCAATTAACCGTGGCTAGGGCGGTTTGAGGTGGCATGCGTTGAGGATGGGGTGATGGAACTACCAGATGCGAACCCGCAAGCGGAACACTGAGGAAGAACTATCCAGCAAGCAGAACAACAGCGACACAACACGGCGAACATTCCTGAAATTATCAGCGGCTGCCCTGGCAGTACCCTGGCTCCCGGCGAGCAAGCCCAGCCAGGCCGTTGAATGGGTCACCACGCCGCAACCGATCTTTCCGCCCAGCCCAAAGACCCGGCCCTGGATGGAGGAGCTGCCGCAGGTCATCGTTCCGGTGGCGCATACCGATGCCTTGGTTCCGCCGCCTACCATCGAGCCCAACGTCTCGGCAGGAGAGGCGGGGCGTGACGCGCATCAGCGCTACGAAGAACTGACCGGCGCACTGGGCGCGCCGGAGTTCTATGAGCTGCGCGTGGTGCAGAATGCAGAGTGGGTGACCCACCCTGACCTGCCCAAGCAGAAAGTCTGGGCGTATCGCGGTAGTAATCCCGATGCGACCGTCCCGGCGACCATCTTTGCCGAATATGGTGCGCCGGTGATCTGTCGCATCTACAACGACCTGCCGCCGGATCACGTCGGTTTCGGTACGCCGGAAATCTCAACGCACTTGCACAACGCGCACACCCCTTCGGAGAGCGACGGATTTCCGGGCGACTACTACAGCATCAATGAGGCAGGGCCAACGCTGAACCGCTCCGGCTCAGAGCAGGGCAGAGGGAAGTTCAAGGACCACTTCTACCCCAATATCTATGCCGGCTACGATGAGTTGCAAAACGGTATCGGTGACTATCGGGAGGCGTTGGGAACGCTCTTTTATCACGACCACACGCTGGACTACACCGCGCCCAACGTCTATCGCGGGCTGATTGGTTTCTACCTGCTGTTTGACCATATCGATTCCGGCGATGAGCGCGATCCGCGCCCGAGCGCCCTGCGGCTTCCCAGTCATCCCTACGACTACCCTCTGGCATTCGGCGATCGTCGTTTTACGCCGATGCCCGACGGGCAGCTGTTCTACGACCAGCTTCATGCCGAGGGTGTCCTAGGGGACAAGGTTGTGATCAACGGCAAGATCGAACCGGTGCTGCGGGTCGCGGCCCGCAAGTACCGCCTGAGATTGCTGAACAGTGGCCCCAGCCGCTTCTACGACCTGTACCTGGTGAATTCGCGCAATGCGGTTCAGCGATTCACCTACATCGCCAACGACGGCAACCTGCTTCCCGAAGCGCTGTTCAACTTCACCCACGTCCGGCTTGGCGTGGCGGAGCGGGCCGACATAATCGTCGACTTCTCGAAGTACCCCATTGGCACCGAACTCTACCTGACCAACCGGCTGCGCCAGGAGAGCACGCGCAAACCGAAGGACTCCAAAGCCCCCGGCACCCGCGTCATGAAGTTCATCGTCGATCGCCATCCGCCTGAGCAGGACCTGAGCCAGGTGCCCCGGTTCTTGCGCCCGTTGCCGGATATGCCGTCGCCCGAAGAGCTGAAGCGGTTGCCGGTTCGGCGTTGGGAGTTCGATCGACGCAATGGGTTGTGGCAGGTCAATCGGCAACTGGTCGATGTCAATCGGCCAAGGGCGCGGGTTCGCCAGGGGAGCGCGGAAATCTGGGAATTCGCCAGCACGGGAGGCGGCTGGTCGCACCCGATTCACTCGCACTTCGAGGAGGGGATCATGCTCAAGAAGTTGGTCGATGGCGTCGAAGTACCGATTCCATTGCACGAGCGAGGTCGCAAGGATTCCTTCGTGCTCGACCAGACCATGACGATGGTCGTGCTCTTTCGCTTCCGGGATTTCAAGGGCAAGTACGTCATGCACTGTCACAACGTGATCCACGAGGACCACGCGATGATGATCCGCTGGGATCTCGAAGGTGATGACGATGACAACGAAGAACCCAGTGCCTAGGAGTGTAGAGCCATGAACACGAGAAGAAATCTGCTGGTGAGTGCCGGACTCCTGGGTGTGGCCGGAGTGGGGATTGCGCTGGGGTTGGGCGCTACTCAGGGTGCGCGGGCGGATCGCCCCAACCGTACCGCCAGTCAATTGCCCAACGTGATGCTTACCAATCAGTACGGCAAGCGTGTGCGCTTCTACGATGACCTGATTCGCGGGAAGGTCGTGGCGATCAACATGATGTACACCTCCTGTGCCGGTATCTGCCCAACCGCGACCGCCAACCTGATACAGGTGCAACGACTCCTGGGCGCTCGCCTGGGGCGGCAGGTGCACCTGTACTCCATCACCTTGGCGCCGGAACTGGATACCCCGCACGCCCTTCGTGAGTACGCCGAGCGACACGGCGTGGGACCCGGCTGGATGTTCCTGACCGGAGCTCCCGCAGATGTCGAGCAGGTGCGTTTCAGCCTGGGTTTCTACGATCCGGAACCGGAAGTGGACCGCGACAAGAACTCCCACTCCGGCATGCTGCGCATCGGCAACGACCGCTTTGAGCGCTGGACCATGGCGCCGGCAATGGGCTCGCCCGAGCAGATCCTGGGTACCATCGATCACGTTGACCCGGAGTTTTCCTATCGACATCGGGCGGTGTAGCGTTCGGCATCCGAGTCCTTTATCCGGGCAAGCTAAACGGGTGCCTCATCCGGCCGGGTAAAGCCATTCTTGTATCCGGACCGGAGAGCTGGCGGATGGGGCGCAGTACGCCCCTTCAACGCCAGGCGTTATCCGCAGGGGCTCACAGGTCGGTCCCAGAACTGGTGGGCAGGTAGTCAAGCGTTGTGGCCCCTCGTTCCGGTGGACATCCCCGGCTTATGCAATGTGCCAGCGGTGCCCCGGGCTAGTGGTCCGACTTGCGGGCTCTTGCGGCTTTTCGCGGTCGGTCTCTGGGGACGTGCAGGTATGACATGACGCTTTCGGTAAGCTCGGCCGCCAGCTTCACGGCTTCTTTGTTGCGTGTCATCACCGCGGCAACCAGGCTCTCGATAACAGCCAGTACGGCTGCGTTCGAGCTGATCAGGACGGGGTGTTCGGCAGGCGCAAACAGCACGTGCTCGGCCAGTTGCACCAGAGGGGAGGCCGGAGAGTCAGTGATGGCCAACACACTGGCTCCACGCTCGTTGGCAAAACGCGCAAGCTGGATCGTATCCAGCGAGTAGCGGGGTAGCGAGATTGCCAAGAGCACGTCGTTCTCGGTAATAGCCGCCAGTCGATAAGCGGCATTCTCATTCCCGCCTTCCATGCTGATGGCTGTAGCGTCTGGGCAATAAGGCATCAGATTGGCTGCAGCCAGGCCAGCCATGTACGCGCTATTGCCGAAGCCCAGGATGTAAATGCGGCGTGCTTTGCTGAGGCAGTCGATGAACGCGTCGAAAGCTGCCGGACTGTTGCTACTGACGGCTGCACGAAGGTTGCCTTCCGCGGCCTGCATCTGCTCATGCAAGCCGAAGGAGCCGTCCGGGCGTTGGGCCAGTTCCTGCCGCAGTTTATCCACCGGCGATACTAGATCTTGCAGTGTGTTGACCAAGGCTGTCTTGAGCGCGCTGTAGCCGCTTAGCTTCAGGGCGCGAGCCAGTCGATTGACCGCGGCTGCCGAGGTTGCAGTTTCCTGCGCAAGCTCTTCAATGGTGAGGGTTGCGGCTTTGAGCGGGTGACGCAGGATGAAGTCGGCGACTTTTCGCAGCGAGGGCTGCAGATCGGGGGAGGCCGACGCCAGCTTGCGCATGACGGGTGAGGTATAGACAGACAGGTCTCGCGGCGCTCGGGTCATGACTCTGAGAGGGTCCTTATGGCCAGGTGCGCCAGTTTATGTGATCGCTGCGTGAGTATGGAAATTGCCATGACGCCATCAACAGTGCTCACTTCGCGTTTCCTGGCCAGGCCACGCGGCAAGGAGGCACCCGGACGAAACGGGCACCTCCGATCTGCGTTTACTGGCCGTAGATGTCGTAGCTGAAGTACTTGCTCTGTATTTCCTGGTACTTGCCGTTGGCACGCAAAGTCGCGATTGCATTGCTGAACTTATCAGCAGTTGTCGCATCTCCCTTACGGACGGCAATGCCTGCGCCATTGCCGAAGTACTTCGGATCGTTGAAGTCCGGACCGACCAGTGCGAAGCCCTTGCCGCTATCGGTTTTGAGGAAGCTCTCGCTGATATTCACCACGTCCGCCAGGGTCGCGTCGATGCGGCCGGAAACCAGATCGAGGAACGCCTCGTTCTGCGAGCCGTAGCGAACCACCTCGATCCCTGCCTCCGCAAATTTGTCGCTGGCGTAGCGGTCATAGGTCGATGCGCGCTGCACTCCGACCCGTTTGCCCTTCAGGTCCTTGATTGGGTCGGCTACGTCGCTTCCCGCCTTCATCACGAGCTTGCCGGGGGTGTGGTAGTACTTCTTGGTGAAATCGACCGACTTCAGGCGGTCCGGTGTGATCGACATCGAAGACAACACGGCGTCCACCTTTCGCACCTTGAGCGAGGGAATCAGGCCATCGAAGGACTGTTCGACCCACTCGCATTTCACGTGCATTTCCGCACACAAGGCGTTGCCAATGTCGTAATCGAAGCCGCTTAAGCGTCCATCCTCGGTCTTGAAGGCGAAAGGTGGGTAGGCGGCCTCGATCCCTATCCGCAGGGCGTCCTGTGCCTGGGAGAGCGTGGCGCAAGCCGAGAGCGCCAGGGCGCCAAGTAGAGCGATCTTGTTCAATTTATTACTCCAGTTCGTGCGGTGGTGGTCCGGGTGGAGCGCTTCGTGCCCCGGTCTGCGAGTGACTGAGCGGCATCCAGCGAATCCGTTTTGGGCCATGTGGCGATGCGTCGGTAATGAGGCGAATCGCTTCGATTAGGCTAATTTGTGATTGAAATAGTGTCAATTCGTTGGGGCGATTCTTCTTGCTTCACCCCTGCCGTGCGTGCGTCATCAGGTTATAATGGGTTGGTTTTGGTTAGGTGCGGGGTCAGGATACGGATTGCCAGGAAGAAATTTCAGTGCCTGTGTGTGATTCAAAATAATTCATTAAATTATTTACATGAAATTAAATGCGTCATAGAGTTTTGGCGGGAAGTGCTCCCAAGATTTCCATCAGAACAAGAGCAACAAGAGATGAGAATGCGGACCAAACCTGGCGCCTTGATTGCTGCGCTTTTGCTAGCGGGACATGGCGCGTCGACCCTTGCCGAGGGGCACTTGATAGCGGTCGGGGGCATGCTCAGGGCGAGCAACGTTCAGGTTTACGAGAAGTTCATCGAGCTGGCCGGGGGGCGCGATCGATCGCGCATCGTCATTATTCCCGCCGCCAGCGGCAGCCTCAGCTCCAGTCAGCGCTTTCAAAGTGAGTTGCAGGCGCTTGGCGTGCCGCTCGAACGGATCAGCATCGTCGGTATCGACAAGCACAACTACCCGCGCACGATGAATGACCCGGCCGCGCTTGAGCCGCTCACCCTGCAGCGACAGGGCGGGGCAAGTGTCATTCGCCCTTTTGAAAGTGAGTCGAGATCGTAGCCATGCAGCTGACGCCCCTTGAACTGTTTGCCTTGGACAAGCTTCTGGATGATCAGGAGTCGGTCGTGCTTGCCCTCCAGAGTGCCCAGGTCAAGGTCGTGGAACGGGTTGAAACGCGTGCCGGTTTTTACTCGGTGATCGAGTTGGATCAGCCGCTAAGCGGTTTTGGCCGATTGGTTGAGCGGGAGTGGCGATTCCGCATCAGGAACAAGGGGGCGGGCGGGTACTTCGTTTGTTGGCCGGATGGCGAGTCCAGCCTGTGTCTGGAGGCTGTTCTTGGCAAAGGGATGCCGGTGGCGATGCTCGCACCGGAACTTCTGGTCTAGAGAACCTGCATGCGTGTCTGAGCTCGTTACGCATTGGGGCTCGACAGCCTTACGCCTTATCCAGCAATGCCTCGATCAAACCGGGTGCCGTCCATGGCTCGGCTGGATCACCGGCGCCGGGTTACCTGCTGACTCGAGACGGTTTCATCCGGTATTTCCCTTGCGATCGGATGCTTGGTCGGTTGCGAGCAGGCGAACACTGGACCGCTCAGCCTGACAGCGCTATAAGTTGTACATTATATTGATATGTACAATTATTTTGGCGAGTTTCACCTACAGGCAGAGGAGTCGCAAGGTGGCTAGTGGCTGGCTGCTCGAACGTGGGTATCCCATGATGATTAGCCTGACCTTGGCGCTATTGCTGGGCACGTCAACGGCACTGGCGGACTGGCGTGGCGACTTGCCAGGGGCGCGACCTGTTGGCACTGGCCAGTTCAATTGGTTCGGCTTTGCAGTCTACGAAGCGAGGCTCTGGAGCCGGGGCTCGAGCCCGACCTTGGATCAGCCTTTCGCCCTGGAGCTGACCTACCGCCGTGAGATCAAGCGTGACGCCTTGGTCGAGACCAGTCTGGACGAGATACGCCGACTCGGTGGTGAAAGTCTCGACCAGAAGCGTTTATCACGCTGGGCGTATGAAATGCGCGAAGCCTTTGTCGATGTGGCTCCCGGCCAGAGCATCACTGGCCTGTACTTGCCAGGCTGGGGGTGTCGCTTCTATGTGGATGGGCAATTGAGTCGAGAGGTGGCAGACCCCGATTTCGCTCGCGCCTTCTTCGCCATCTGGCTGGACCCGCGCACTCGCAACCCCGAGCTGCGACGCCGACTGCTTGGCCTTGAGGTCGCTGCCGAATGAATCGCTTGTCCAGCAGGCCTGTGCTGCGGCTCCTGATCAGTTGGTGCCTGAGAAATGCTCAGTCTTCAGTCGATGAATGATGGTTACCGTGCCTTGGTCATAGGCGCGAGTGGCGCATTGGGGACAGCCTTCTGCGAGCTACTGCACGAAGACCCACGCTGCGCCACTGTGCGCGAGCTGGGGCGCACAAGCACGCCAAGGATCGATCTGGAGGATCCGACGAGCATCGCTCAGGCCGCCGCCGAGCTTTCAGCCGAAGGGCCGTATCAGTTGATCCTGCATTCAGCCGGCCTGCTGCACCGTTCCGGCCTGCAGCCGGAAAAGTGCCTGGCTGCTCTTGAGGCGGATGCCTTGCAGGCCGTGTTCCAGGTCAATGCACTCGGGCCGGCACTGGTACTGCGCCATTTCCTGCCGTTGCTGCATGCAAGGGGCACGATGGCGTTTCTTTCGGCGAAGGTGGGGAGTATCGGCGACAACCGTCTGGGAGGCTGGTACGCCTACCGTGCGTCCAAGGCGGCGTTGAACATGCTGGTGAAGACCGCTGCCATCGAGTTGGCCCGCAGTCGGCCCCAGGCGTGTCTGCTGTGCCTGCACCCGGGGACGGTGATTTCCAGACTCTCCGAGCCGTTTCGAGGCGCGGCGCTAGCACGTCCGGCGCAACAGGCAGCAGCAGATCTGCTGAGCCTTATCGACCGCCTCGGGCCTGCTGAGAGCGGGGGATTTTTTGCCTACAACGGCGAGCGCCTACCCTGGTGAGCGTGGAAGAAGCATGAGCCTGAAAGCGCTGGTCATTCCGAACGCCTGGTCGAGGCCTTGTGAACCCGAGACGCCGTTGCTGGCTAACGGTTGCGTTCTTGCGTTGCGGCAGGCGGTCCGCCTATGACGGTGCCTGCCCGTCGCCTCGGTCTGGTGCTCGGCGACCAGCTGTCTTTCGACCTGAGCCTGTTCGACGCCCTGGACCCCCGGCAAGACGCATTGCTGATGGCGGAGGTGGAGGCTGAAGCGCGTTACGTGTCTCACCACCCTCAGAAGATCGCGCTGATATTCAGCGCCATGCGGCACTTCGCCGAAGCGCTGCGCGAACGCGGCTGGCATGTGATCTATGTGCGCCTGGACGATGACGGCAATAGCGGCAGCCTGCCGGGGGAGCTGTGTCGTTGGATGGAGACATTGGGCGCCAGGGAGGCGCATATCACTGAGTGCGGTGAGTGGCGTCTGGAGCAGGCGCTCAAGGACTCCGGCCTGCCGCTGGTGTGGCACCCCGACCGTCGCTTCCTGTGCTCTCGACTGGCATTCGCACGCTGGGCCAGCGGTCGCAAGCAGTTGCGGATGGAGCACTTCTACCGTGGGATGCGCAAACGTACCGGCTTCCTGCTGGAGCTGGACGGCAGTCCGCTGGGCGGCACCTGGAATCTCGATGCGGAGAACCGCAGAACGCTGCCGCGTGGCCTGCGTGGCCCGTTCCCCACGAGCTTCGAAGCGGATCCAATGACCCGAGAAGTGCTGGCGCTGGTCCGGGCGAGATTCCGCGACCATTACGGCAACCTGGACGCCTTCGACTACCCGGTGACCCACGCCGACGCACAGGTACTGTGGCAGCACTTCCTCGACTTCTCCCTGGCCGCATTCGGTGATTTCCAGGACGCCATGGCCACCGGCGAGCCATTTCTGTTTCACGCGAGAATCAGCGCTGCGCTGAACATCGGCCTGCTCGATGTGCGCCAACTGTGTGCGGATGTCGAAGCGGCCTACCGCCGAAAGCAGGTGCCGCTGAATGCCGCCGAGGGATTCATTCGCCAACTGATCGGCTGGCGCGAGTACGTGCGCGGTATCTACTGGCTGCGCATGCCCGAATACGCCGAACTCAACGCATTCGGTAATCTCCGCCCGCTGCCGGAGTTCTACTGGACGGGTGCCACCGACATGCGCTGCATGGCCCAGGTGATTGGCCAAACCCTCGAGTTGGGCTACGCCCATCACATCCAGCGACTCATGGTGACCGGCAACTTCGCGCTGCTCGCCGGCATCGCCCCCAAGGCCATCTGCGAGTGGTACCTGGCGGTCTACCTGGATGCCTTCGACTGGGTCGAACTCCCGAATACCTTGGGCATGGTGATGCACGCCGACGGCGGATACCTTGGCTCCAAGCCGTATTGCGCCAGTGGCCGCTACATCCAGCGAATGTCGGATTACTGCAAGGGATGCCGCTACCGGGTTGACGAGGCAACGGGGCCGCAAGCTTGCCCTTTCAATGCGCTCTACTGGCACTTCCTCATGCGCCACCGTGATCGCCTGGGGGAAAACCCGCGCCTGGCCATGGTTTATCGCAATTTGCTGAACATGGATGAAACGCGCCGCGAGGCTCTCTGGTTGCGCGGCGAGGAACTGCTGGCGCGACTGGATAGCGGAGAGGCCCTGTGAAGAAAGCTGAACTGCCGAGCAAGGTGTGCCCGGTCTGCGGCCGCCCGTTCATCTGGCGTAGGCGCTGGGTGCGCTGCTGGAACGAGGTTCGCTACTGCTCGGAACGGTGCCGTCGCTCAGCGCGTGCCCGACAGGCGGAACGCCAGCGGCATCCAGGCAGCCCATAGCGGAGCCAGAACCAGCGCCGTACCGGCGATGCCAAGCGGCAGTGAAACGTCAGCCAACGGCGCGCCTGCGCAGTAAGCCAGTGGGCCGCCGATCCCCCCGAGTAGCATGCCACGCCAGGCTGGCCGCGCTACCCAGGCCAGGCTGTGGCGCAGGCCGCAGGCAAACACCAGCCAGAGCAGGACAAGCCAGATCGGAAGAGGGAACTGGTCGAAGTCGAATACGCCCAATGTGCCAAGCACCGTGTCCATCGCACAGCCACCCAGGGCCACGCGCAGCAATGCGCCAGCCTCCGCCCGGGGTAGGGGGCACAGTGCCAAATGCGCGAGCAGCCCGGCGGCGACTGCGAACAGCAACCAGGAAACCTGTGCGCCGAGCACGCAGCCCCACCAACCCAGTTGCAGCCAGAGCGCGTTGCCCAGCAGCCAGGCCCGACTCATGACTCGGCCTACAGCCGTTCCAGCAGGGGCGCGCTGCGAGAGGCCGGGCCTGCCCAGAGCAGCTGGGCAACGCCAATGGCGCGCTCTTCGAAGCCGCCTTCGCAGTAGCACAGGTAGAACTCCCAGAGGCGCTGAAAGGTCTCGTCGTAGCCGAGCTCCAGTAAGGCCTGGCGTGATTGCCGGAGGTTGTCGTGCCATTGCCGCAAGGTGCGGGCATAGTGCAGGCCGAAGTCTTCCATGTGCAGAAGGTTGAGCTGAGTCTCGGCGCTGGCCGTCTGCAGCATCTTGGTCAGCGAGGGCAGGGCACCGCCGGGGAAGATGTAGCGCTGGATGAAATCCACCGAGCGGCGAGCCTGTTCGTAGCGCTGGTCGCGGATGGTGATGGCTTGCAGCAGCATCAGGCCGTCTTCCTTGAGTAGCCCAGCGCAACGACGGAAGTACTCGGGAAGGTAGCGGTGGCCGACCGCTTCGATCATCTCGATGGACACCAGCTTGTCGTAGCGCCCTTCGAGATCGCGGTAGTCCTCGCGCAGCACGTGGATGCGCTGCTGCAGGCCCTGGGCCTCGACACGCCTTAGGGTGTGCGCATACTGCGCTTCTGACAGGGTAGTGGTGGTCACCTGGCAGCCGTAGTGGCTGGCTGCGTAAAGCGCGAGGCTGCCCCAGCCGGTTCCGATCTCCAGCAAGTGGTCGCCTGGGCGCAGGTCGAGCTTGCGGCAAATGCGTTCGAGCTTGTTCAACTGAGCCGCTTCCAGGCCCTGCTCGGCGCTTTCGAACATGGCGGCGGAGTACATCATGCTGGGGTCGAGCAAGCGTTCGAACAGCGCGTTGCCCAGGTCATAGTGCGCCATGATGTTGCGGCGAGAACCGCTTCGGTTATTGCGATTGAGCCAGTGCAGCAATCGCAGCATCGGGCGGCCCAGTCGCGCCAGGCCGCTCTCCATGGCGTCAAGCACGGCCAGGTTGGCGACGAACAAACGAGTCACTGCAGCCAGGTCGGGACTGCGCCAGTAACCCAGGATGTAGGCCTCGCCTGCGCCTATCGAGCCATTGCTGGCGACCAGTCCCCAGACCGCGTCGTCCAGGACCTCGACTTCGGCCTGCAGCAAGCTGGTTGGGTCGCCGAAACCCAGTTGCTCGCCTCGAAACAGAACTCGCAGGTGGCCATGGCGCAGGCGACGCAGTTGGGCGAGGACGGCCTGCTTGAAAAGGCCGCCTGCGAGCGGGCTGAGGTTGCCGGCTTTGCTAGCGCTCAGAGTGGGATCGGGCATGCGTGGAGTCCTCGTTGGCGGGGTGGCCGACGCTCAGGTGGCGCTCGCTGGCCTGGTGATTGTGCAAGGGCGTTCCTTTGAGCAGCAGCCGCAGGGCCTGCCAGTAGATGGCGGTCAAGGTGCGCAGGGACATCCACGGGAAGGCCAGGACGTGACGGCGCAGTCCCGCGGCGTCGAGTGCCTGGCGCTGCAAGCTGAGGCTGGCCTCGAACAGCTTTTCCCCATCGCGCCAGTTCTCCATGTGCACGCGAAGGTGTGAGCCCTCGGCCAGGAAACGCATGCGGTAATCCATGTCCTGTGACAGGAAGGGGGAGACGTGGAAGGCCTTGGCCACCCGAAACTCGGCAGCCTCTCCGGGGTGGACCGGCAGTACGTAGTGGTGACGTTCCCGCCAGGGGGTGTTGCGCACCTCGCAGAGAATCGCCGCCAGCCGCCCTGTGTCGTCATGGCAGAAGTAGACGCTCACCGGGTTGAACGACAGGCCCCAGCTGCGTGGCTGGGTCAGCACGTGGATGGCGCCTAGAGGGGCGGCGCCCAGCGCGTCGCGCAGCAGCTCCCGCACGGCCTCGGCCAGGGGGATGCCGGCGCGAGTCCAGGCTGGCAGGTAGTCGCGCTCACGCCAGCATAACGGCGCCAGGCGCCAGGGCCGCAGAAGGTGCGACGTGTTCAGCACCTGTTCTTGCTCCGCAAGGTCCAAGTAGAGCATTCCGATGGGATAGCGGAAGGTGTGCGGGCGGGGCGCGAAGCGCCGATGGCTGACCCAACCGCGACAGAGGCTGCTGTTCACAGCGTTTCACCGAAATGGGCGGCGACCTTGAGTGCGCTCACCACGCCATCTTCGTGAAAGCCGTTGCCCCAGTAAGCTCCACAGAAGTAGCTGTGCTGCTGGCCTTGGAGGCTTTCCTGGCTGGTTTGAGCGGCTACCGCCGCGTGGCTGTACTGGGGGTGTGCGTACTCGAAACGTGCCAGCACCTTGGCCGGGTCGACCGCTGCGCCCTGGTTCAGGCTGACGCAGAAGGTCACCGGCGCGTCCAGGCCTTGCAGGATGTTCATGTTGTAGGTCAGCGTGGCCGGAGATCCCGGTGGGCCGCCCAGCCGATAGTTCCAACTCGCCCACGCCTTTTGCCGGCTTGGCAGCAGGCTGTCGTCGGTGTGCAGGAGCACCTCATTGCAGGCGTAGGTCAAGGCGCCAAGTACCTTTCGCTCATTCAGGCTCGGGGCCTCGAGCAGGGCCAGGGCCTGATCGCTGTGGCAGGCCAATACCACCTTGTCGAAGCGCTCCCATCCCGCAGCGCTGAGCACGCGCACTCCGTCGACGTCCCGGCTGACTCGCTGCACTGCACAACCAGGCCGCAGGCCTGTTCGGAAACCGGCGCATAGCGGCTCGATGTAGCTGCGCGAGCCTCCCTCGATCACCCGCCACTGCGGGCGATCGCTGATCGAAAGCAAGCCGTGGTTATGGAAGAAGCGCACGAAGAACTGCAGTGGGAAATCAAGCATCTGTGCCCGCGACATCGACCAGATGGCCGAGCCCATCGGAACGATGTAGTGCTCGATGAAGCGCTGCCCGTAGCCGTGCATCTGCAGGTAATCACCCAGCCGGGTGGCGGCGTCGATGCGCTGTTCGTGCAGGCTGGCCGGTGCCTCGCGGTTGAAGCGCAGAATGTCGCGCAGCATCGCCCAGAAGGCCGGCGACAACAGATTGCGGCGCTGCACGAAGAGGCTGTCCAGGTCGCGGCCGTTGTATTCAAGGCCACTGGCCGGATCATGCACCGAGAAGCTCATTTCGGTAGGCCGCGAGGCCACGTCCAGTTGCTCCAGCAGGCGGATGAAGTTCGGGTAGGTCCAGTCGTTGAATACGATGAAACCGGTGTCCACTGCATAGCGTTGACCCTGCCATTCGACGTCGACGGTATGGGTGTGGCCGCCGACCCAATGGGAGGCTTCGAACACCGTCACGTCATGGCGGCGCGCCAGCAGGTGCGCGCAGGTAAGGCCAGATATACCGCTGCCGATGATTGCGATGCGCACGATTCAGTCCGTTTGTTGAGGGCGTGCCAGACGTCGTCCCAGCGCCAGGCGCCAGCGCACTGGAAGGCTGCCGAACAGGCGAATGGCAAGGATGAAGGGCTGCGGGAAGTTGATCTCAAGAGGCCGATTCCGCAGGCGCGTGGCGATACGTCTGGCCGCGCGCTGTGCTGACCAGCACATGGGCATGGGAAAGTCGTTGCGGCGAGTAAGCGGGGTGTCGACGAAACCGGGGCTGACCAGGGTTACGTCGATGCCTTCGGCGGCAAGGTCGATGCGCAGGGACTCGATGAGATAACGCAGCGCCGCCTTGGATGCGCCGTAGGCCCCCGCACGCGGTAGAGCCAGCCAGGTCACCGCGCTGCCAATGACAACCAGGTGCGGGCGCTTGCCACGGCGAAGCAGAGGCAACGCGGCCTGTACACAGTGGCTGGCGCCGAGCAGGTTGGTGCGAACCACTCGCTCCACCAGCTCAGTGTCGAAGTGCCCCGGCTCCAGATATTCGCAGGTGCCGGCATTGAGGATCACCAGGTCCAGGGCACCCCACGTGTGTTCGATATGCCGGCCGATCTCTGCGACCTGCTGCCATTCGCTGATATCGCCTGCTACAAGCAGAACCTGGCTGGGGAAGCGCGCTGCCAGTGCCTGCAAAGGCACAATCTGGCGGGCACTCAAGGCCAGTTGATGACCCTCTTCGAGCAGGATTTCCGCCAGCGCTGCCCCTATGCCACTGCTGCCGCCAGTCAGCCAGATGCGGCTCATGCGAGCCTCCGCTTGAGCCACGCAATCAGCCGCCCCATCAAGGGCAGGTGTTCGTAAAGGAGAGCCCCGGCGTCGAAGTAGTCGTGGTGCAGGTAAACCCGCTCCCGCCAACGCAGGTAACTGCAGCCCTCCAGCTGGATAACTTCACCCCCGGCCAAGCGCGGGTGGCGAAAGCGCAGGGTCCAGCGAAGGTAGCCTTGATCGGGGCCTGCTTCATCGAAGCCCTGGAATTCGTAATGCAGATCCTGGACGCCGGCATATATCTGCCCGAAGTACTGTCGAAGCGCGGGGAGGCCATTCAGGCTGTGTAGCGGATCGCGGAACTGCACATCCGGGGTGTACAACTCCTCCAGCGCGCCCAAGCGGTTCGCACCCAGCGTGGAGAACGACTGCGCAAAGCGTTGCAAGAAAGCAGACATCCAGGTGCTCCTGAATATTTGTACACAGAATAGTGTTTGTACAATATTTCAGGAGCGTAACGCTAAATTTGTACAAGTCAATGTGCTTTGTACGAGGCCGGCGTGGTGATAACGCGAAAACCCTCTCCCGAGCGCACGAGGCAGGATTGGCGGAGGAACGAAGCCCAACGCTCCGTCAGGAGCGTTGGGCTTCGCTTTACTCGGACCCACTTACGGACGGCAGCCGATTGTCCTGGGCGGCGCCGTAGCACGATGGACCCAGGCCACTTCAGATAGTCTGGCCGCCCGACACTTCGATTCGCTGAGCGGTAACCCAGCGATTGTCCGGGCTCAGCAAGCTCGCCACCATCGGTCCGACATCATCCGGCACACCTACCCGGCCCAACGCCGTCATATCGGCGAACTGCTTGTTCAGGTCAGGGAGGTCGCGCACAGCGCCACCCAGGAAATCCGTCTCTATGGCTCCAGGAGCCACCGTGTTTACTGCAATGCCACGGCTGCCGAACTCCTTGGCCATATAGACCGTGAGGATCTCGACTGCGCCTTTGGCCGCCGAATAGGCAGAGAAGCCGGCGACCGATACACGGGTCAGACCTGACGAGAAATTCACGATTCGCCCACCATCCTCGATCAGTGGGAGCAGCGTCTGGGTCAAAAAGAAGACGCCCTTCACGTGTGTGTTGAACAGCGCGTCGAACTGCGCTTCGGTTGTGTCGGCGATGGCTGCCATCTCGCCCTGGCCGGCGTTGTTGATGAGGTGGTCAAAGCTGCAGCGGTTCCAGGTGGTGGACAGTGCCTCGGCGACGGTATTGGCGAAGGCCGCGAAGGACGAGACATCAGTGACGTCCAGTTGCAGCGCTACGGCTTTGCGTCCGAGCGCCTCGATCTCGGCGACTGCGGCTTTGGCTTCCTCGGCGCCGTTGCGGTAGGTAAGGATGACGTCGCCGCCATGGCGCGCGATGCTGACAGCGGTGTTGCGGCCAAGGCCACGGTTGGCGCCGGTGATAATCGAGATGGTGGTCATCGGGGGTCTCCTGGGGTGGACGTTGCAGGTGCTGCAACTATGGGGAGCGATGACCTTTCCAGGTTGCGTGATTGTCGACATGTCTTGCCTATTAATACGAGGCAGCGCTTGCACACGAAGATCACGCAGGTATTTCAGGAAGACTTAACGACTTCCTTTGCCTATTCCTATTTGATTGTTGCCAATTCTTCCGGCTCGTATTGATCTGTATCGACTCACCGGCAAGATTCCATCCATGACAAACAATCTGCTCGAAGCCGCACGCCGCTATGCCGACGCTAACCACAGGAATGGAGTCGCGCAGACGCCATTTCCCGGACTGGTCATCCTCCGTGAGACGATGCCCACACCTCTGCAATATGCGATCTCGAAACCGCTGGTTGCCCTGGTACTTCAAGGGGGCAAGCGTGTCGCGATGGGCAGCAGCACCTTCGATTTCAGTGCAGGTGAGTCGCTGCTGATCACGACCGATGTGCCGACGGTCAGCCAGATCACCCGAGCCTCCCTCGGCGAGCCGTACTACTCCTTCGTCGTTGAGCTGGACCCTGCGCTGATCGAGTCACTCGTGGTCGAAATGGGATCGGCACCCTTTTCCATTGGAGCGCCAGTCCGGGTGGAGCCGACTGACGCGGAGGTCGCGGACGCGGCGCATCGCCTGATTCGCCTTTTGGAACGGCCCGCTTCCGTTCCGGTGCTGGGGAAGCAACTACTGCGCGAACTGCACTACTGGTTGCTGTCGGGCAAGCACGGCAGCGCGATTCGCTCACTCGGGGTCACCAACAGCCATGCCCAGCGCGTCGGCCGTGCAGTTGCCAGGATCCGTGCCGACTTCGCCAAGCCGTTGCGAATGGAGCAACTTGCAGACGCTGCGGGAATGAGCATTTCCGCGTTCCATGCCCACTTCCGCGCCATTACCTCGCTGACCCCGCTGCAGTTTCAAAAGCAGCTGCGGCTGATTGAAGCCAGGCGCTCCATGCTCGAAGGTACTGCGATCAGCAAAGCCGCGTCCGACGTGGGATACGAGAGCGTCCCGCAGTTCACACGGGAATACGGTCGAATGTTCGGCACCTCGCCCGCCAAGGACATTCGCGAAACCAGGGCGCACCTGCAGGCCTCGACCTGATGCTCGGTTAACGCAAGGGGCTGCCCCTGACGAGCAAGGGGCCACGCACCTGGTACGTGGATTTGCCGTGGGTCCCTGGACGGTCGCAATCGGCGCATGATGTCGGCGCCTGCTTCACTGCCGCAGTTGTAGGAGCGAGCTTGCTCGCGAAAGATCGGCTCGGACTGTTCGCGAGCAAGCTCGCTCCTACAGAGGCTTCATCCTGCTAGCCGATTACCAGGGGTGGGCGCTGCCAGAGGTTCGGGCAGTCGCCGAAGTACAGCCAGGCCTTGCCCTGCCAGTGCAGCACCTCGATTTCGCGGTCCTGCCACAGGATCAGCTCGCGGTAGGGGCCGCGGCCGTCGAAGCGTTCCTCTTCGCGCAGGCGCGGGATCACCTCGCGGGTGAGCCATTGGCGGATGCAGCGATTTTCCGGGTGGTAGTAGAGGATCAGCACCGCGTAGACGCCGGACTCGCTGATCAGCAGTTCCTGCTCGAACTTGCCATGGCTATTGCGCAGCCAGGCGCGCTGCAATTGGTCTTCGTCCAGATTGCGCTGCACGCGCTCGGTCAGCGGTGCGTGGTTGATCAGCCGGGCCAGGTCGCTGACGGCAAACCACGGCTCCTCATCCAGCAGCATTGCGCGCAACTGGCGCTTGTGGCGGACGAACCGGGTGGGCATCAGGACTTCGGCGTTGGCGGGAGGGGCGGGGTGA
>NZ_SSOK01000044.1:0-11060 GCF_029871195.1 Pseudomonas sp. BN415 | reverse complement strand
GGCGGGTGTGACCCAGACCTGGCAGGACGAACACGCCATGGTCGCCTTGAGTTTCACCGAGCTTGAGCAACTATTGCAGCCGCACTTCGAGGTGCACGTCTTCGAGCATGACTACGAACGGATTACCCCCTGGGGCGGCACGTCCGGGAATGCATTGTTTGTCTGCGTGAAGCGCTAAGAACCGGCCAACGATCTCTTGGTCGTTGGCGCAGGAACAGCTGCAAGCTGGCCAATTTGGCTGTCAGTGAATCGTAGGGAAACGCTCTTTCACCAATGCCTGAGCCTGATGGGCCATCTGGTCGAGCAGGCGGTCGCGTTTGTTCTCGGCCTCGCTCATGGCCTTCTTGCCATGTTGCTGCACCAGGTAGGCATGGATCTGCCGCACTTCCTTGGACTGGAATATCGGGGCCAGATCCTGCACCGCCACCATGCCGTCCGAGCGATGATCGCGGGTATTCAGCAGCACGTGCGGCCCCTGCGCTGCCAGTACCTGAAAACCCATCGACTCAAAGGTCGGCACCTTGCTCGCCACGCAGGCCAACTCGGCGTGGGGCCGACACTTGACCATCTGCTGCAACAAAGCCCGGGCAATACCACGTCGGCGGTGGCTGGCCTTGACGGCCACATAGGCCAGCGTGCAGGCCTCGGCATCATCCTGGCTAGGCAGGTACAGGGCAAAGCCCAGCACCTGGGAGGGGTCTTCATCATCCAGGGCCAGGATCAACTGCGTGGTGCTATCCAGAGCGCTGTTCATGGCCTGCAGATACAGGTGCACCTCGTAGCCAATCACGTACTGATACAACTGGTAGAGCGGATTGCTAGGTGTCAGCGGCACCGGGCTGATATCGCTGAAGTAGTCCACCACCATTTGTAGAACCTGACTCTTCAGAGATTCGGGCGGTGATGTGTCCAGGTTTACAAGGGTGAACATCTGAAGCTGGCTCCGGGCGTGCCCGATCGAGGGATCGGCGCGGGCGCCCATTGTAACGCCCGCGCGCATCGAGCGTTCTCGCCGCACGCCCATGAGCACGCCCAACGAGCGGGATACAGCGCTCATGCACGGTACGTTGAATAAATCGATTGTTGACGTCCGCTTTCGACCGATTCTGTTGAACAAGGCGCTTCGTCCCGGTTCGCTCGCCCGAAGCTGAAATAAATCCCGATTGACGCGCTGCTACACGAAATCTGGAGCAATTCAGTGCCGCGGCATTGACTCAGTTTTAAACGTAAGCCGCCCCACTTTTGCGGGCGGAAATCACAGGGGATTTTTTCATCAGAATCGCCCCACCGCCGCCGCAGGCGAGCGGCAGCAATAGCCAGAAGGGGAATCTGCCCCTACCGCGCCAACTGCATTGCCGTCCTACAATCGCCTTGCGGAGCATCCGCTCCGTTGTGGCTTTGCTGCAATCCGAGCTTGGAAACCTGTGATTCACAGGTAATCAAACCATGCGACAGGCATGCCTTCGCGGGTATGGGCAAGCTAAGGCGGACGGTACGAAGCGGGCCGGTTAGCCGCGGGACGTTCTACCCGGCACTCTCCGGCGCACCCATCATCCGACCGAAGGTGCTGTAGAGGTGCATAAAGTCGCTGTAAAAATGCAGCACTCGCACTTCGCGTCTGGCTGACGGCCCCGTGCCTCCTGTCCATGGGCGGCTGGCACGCAATGTGCGGGCGGAACTCCGAACCCCGCAGAGTACTCCTGGAACTGACATGGACACATTGCACCTGCTTGCCGAGCGCGGCCTGCTGCTTTCCACCACCCTTTCGGTCAACGGCCGATTACTGAACGTCTCGTCCAGCCTGAGCGACCAGCTCGGCTACACCCGGGGCGAACTGCAAGGCCTGCACATCGAGCAGGTCTACACCGCGGACTCGGTACGCGCCCTGCACCAGCTCTTCGCCAATCCGCCTGCCGACGAGCGGGTCCAGGATCTGGAGCTGACCCTGATCCGCCACAGCGGCGGCCTACTGCCTGTGCTGGCCAGCGGCATTCTGGAGTGGCGCGCGGTGCCCTCGCCGCGCCTGCACTTGATGAAGATGCCGCTCAGTTCCCTCACCCGCCGCTTGAACGAACTGCAGAACGCCAACGAAGTCATGAGCCAGATGCTTTACAGCGCCAAGGTGGCGTACTGGTGCATCGAGTTTGCCGAGGCGGTGGATATCACCCAGACACCTGACGAGGTCGTCCGCCAGGTGTTCGAGAACCGCTCCTTCTGGCGGATGTGCAACCGTGCCATGGCGGACGTCTACGAGATGCCGGCGGACGTCGACTTCAACCAGCAACCGGTGCGCCTTTACTGGCCACGCAGTCCGGCCAACGAAGAGTTCGTGCGACGCTTGGTGGAGACTGATTTCTGCGTCGACGGCGCGCTCTCGGTGGATCGCCGCCACGACGGCTCGCCCGCCTACGTGGAGAACGATGTCCGTGCTGCTATCCAAAACGGCCACCTGCTGCGCATGTGGGGCAGCATCCGTGATGTCAGCCAGGAACTGCGCATGCAGCACGACGCAGAGCAGCGCATCGATGCCCTGCGCCGGGTCTTCGACGCAGTGCCGGACGCGGTCCTGGTGATCGACGAAGAACTGCAACCGCAGTGGCGCAATGCCGCCTTCGAGCACACCTTCGGCATCACCCAGGGCGCCAGAATTGCCCATGCCCTGCTCGACCAGTCGCTGCCCGAGCGCACCTGGCACAGCCTGCACCTCACCGACCTCAGCGGCCGCCCGCAACTGTTCAACGTCCATTGCTCGCGCATCCTCATGGAGGAAGGCGTAGCGTGGAAGGTGGCGGTGCTGCGCGCGGCGCAACGTGCCACCCAGCACAGCACCGAGCTGCATCCATGATCGAAAAAAACCTCCTGCCGCCCCTGAAGATGGGCATGCGCTCCTCGGTCAACGTCAGCAGCGAGATCCTTTCCGCACTGCTGGAGACCCCGGCGCTGCATGCCCTGCTGGACAGCTTCAGCGAGGCGATCATCCTTTGCGACGGCGAGTCGCGGGTGCGTTTCCTCAACCTCTCGGCCGAGCGGGTCAACAGGCTGTCGCGGCAGGAGGTGGTGGGTCTGTCCAACGCTGAGTTCTTCCAGCGCTCGGCCCTGGGCTTCGAGGACTTCCAGCAAGCCGTCGGCCGCGGCGGAAACAGCGCGCTGACCCGCTCCCGCGATGGCCGCATGTTCCTCACCAGCACCCAGGCGGTGCCCACCGGCGCCTACGAAAAACCCTATACTCTGCTGGTGCAGCGCGACTTCGAAGGCCGCGAGAGCCAGCGCCGCAGCTCCCAGCAAGCCTTCGCCCCAGCGGAGAACAGCGGCCTCGGCGACCCGCAGGACAACGCCCTGCACCTTTCGCCCCTGCTCTCCAGCATCGCCGACACCGGCGTGCGCGCCTTCCGCCGCCGCGCCCGCCTGCTGCTGCTCGGTGAGCCCGGCGTGGGCAAGACCGCCATCGCCCGGCATATCCACCGCGCTGCTGGCTGGGGTGATCGGCCTTTCATCCACGTCAACTGCGGCAGTATCCCTGAAACCCTGTTCGAGTCGGAGATGTTCGGCTACGAGCGCGGTGCCTTCACCGGCGCCCTGCAGGGAGGCAAGCGCGGCTATATTGAAAGCGCTTCGGGCGGCACCCTGTTTCTCGATGAGATAGGCGAGATTCCCTTGCATGTGCAGGCCAAGCTGCTCAAGTTCCTCGAGGATGGCAGCATCCAGTCGGTGGGCTCGCCGCTCTCCAAGACCGTCCAGGTCCAGGTGATAGCCGCCACCAACAAGGACCTGCGCCGCCTGGTGGAAACTGGCGAGTTCCGCGCCGATCTCTACTACCGGCTGGCGGTATTGCCAGTGGAGATCCCCCCCCTGCGCCAGCACCTGGAAGACCTGCCGATGCTCATGGACATACTCCTGATGCGCATCAACCGTGACCGCCAGCCGACTCTTCGGCTCTCCGGCCGCTGCCGCCAGCGCCTGCTGGACTATGACTACCCTGGCAATATCCGCGAGCTGGTAAACATCTTCGAACGCCTGGCCGTACTGGCCGACGACGAAGCCGGCGAGCAGCACCTGCCACCGGAACTGCTAGGGCTGATCGCGCCAATAGGCGCCAGGCCTGCCACCCCGCGCGTGGAGCCCGAGACGCTACCGCCGGTCCGCGACGAAGCGAGTGAGAACCTCAAGGCCCAGGTCCAGCGCTACGAACGCCAGATCATCCTGCGGGCGGTAGAAAGCCAAGGCAGCAAGCGCAAGGCAGCCCAGCAACTGGGCATCGATATCGGCACCCTGATCCGCAAGCTGCAACGCGACTGAATCCTCCGGCACAGGGATGTGCCTGCCGCTGCAATTTCCCCTTCCCGCACCGTCCGGCACCGCTGCAAGAATGCCTACAGCGTTCGCCACTTTTGCTTACAAATTTGCCAAACAAAAAATTAAAACCCTATAAATCAGCCACTTACAAATATGGCACGACAAATGCTCTATGACCTCCACCCCATCCACCTGAGTGGGTCATCGCATAGATGCCGAGCCCCAGCGGTCCGGCAGTTCTGGAGGTAAAACAACAATGCTGATCACAGGTATCAAGAGCCGGCCGGTCTACGACCAGCTGCGCCCCCTCCCCGGCGGCACCCGCCACATCGTCGCCGGCCAAGGCAGCGGCGGCCGCGCCATGCTGCGTCTGCTGGGCGAAATGTCCGGGCAGGGCCTGCACATCACCGTGCTCTATTCGCAGGAATCCTTCTCCGGCCAGAACTTCCTCGCCGAGCTGCAACTGCAGCAGGTTGCCGAACTGCGTGTCTACGCCAGCAACCAGGCCCTGGTCGAGGCGCTCGACCAACTGCTGGGTGAGTCCCGCATGGGCACACGTCTGTACCTTTCCGGATCGGAAAGCTTCATCGGCACCGCCATGCAGGTAGCCACCGCCTACGACCTGAACCACGACGAAGTGCTGCGCGAAGACGCCGGCACCTACGTGCGTCGCATCTGGTGCGTGCACTGCGACACCTACACCGAGAACGTCACCAAGCGTGTCTTCCAGTGCCCCGGTTGCAACCTGATGCTGGTCGTGCGCGACCATTACTCCCGCCGCCTCGCCGCCTTCCAGGCGGTCAAGGCCGACGCCGAAGCCCCCGGCGAACTGCCGGAAGCAGAGGAGCTCGACACATGAGCCAACAAAGCGGAACCCTCAGCGTGCGAGTCGCGCACATTGAAGCGGTCACCCCCGAGATCAAACGCTTCACCCTGGTCTCCACCGACGGCTCGCACCTGCCGCCTTTCTCCGGTGGCAGCAATGTGGTGGTACTGATCCCGCATGAGAACGGTACCTACCGCAACGCCTACTCGCTGATGAGCTCGCCGTACGACTCCAGCGCTTACCAGATCGCCGTGCGCCGAGTCGAAGACGGCCGCGGTGGCTCTTTGCGGATGCACGAGGCGGTGAACGAAGGTGATGTACTGCAAATCCTTCGTCCGGTGAACCTGTTCCCGCTGAGCAAGCACGCTCGCCTGCACCTGTTTGTCGCGGGCGGCGTGGGCATCACCCCGGTCTGCTCACAACTGGCCGAGCTGCGCCTGCGCGGTACGCCCTTCGAAGTGCACTTGGCGGTGCGCGGTACCGAACATGCGCGCCTGGGTGAAGAGCTGCAGCGAAAGTACGGCGACGCCGTGCGCCTGTATCGCGGCAGTCTCGATCAACGCCTGGACATTTCCGCCGTGCTGGCCGACCGCCCGCTGGGCAGCCACCTCTATGTCTGCGGCCCGGAAACCATGATCCAGGACGCCATCGACAGCGCCCGCGCCCAAGGCTGGACTGACAGCCATATCCACTACGAGCGCTTCCTCGAACAGGGCAGTGCCGGTGAAGCCTTCAGCGTCACCCTGGCGCGCAGCGGCGCGACCATCAACGTCTCGCCCGACCAGAGCCTGCTGGAAGCGGCTGAAGCCGCCGGCCACCGGATTCCCTACCTGTGCCGTGGCGGCGCCTGCGGGGAATGCGAGACCGAAGTGCTCGAACTTGACGGCGAAATCCTCCACACCGACGACTGGCTGTCGGACGAGGACAAGGCCACCAACAAGAAAATCATGCCCTGCGTGTCGCGCGCCAAGTGCTCGCGCCTGGTCATCGACTGCTGAGCGGAGAACACCCATGACCATCCAGTTCCGACCCGACGAAACCTACCGCGACGACTACACCTACGCGAACAGCCCCGAGTGCATCGCCCGCGCGCCCTTCCCCTTCCCGGACGACGAGTACATGTACTCGATGAACCTGGAGCCCCACGTGTCGGTGGGCGACGCCGCGCTGCGAGCCGTGTTCGACATCGACGAGCACTACATCAGCGAATGCCGCGACCGCGCCATCACCCTGGAAAAAGACCCGGGCATGCACTACGTCTCGGCTCCGCACATGATGGAAGCCCAGTGGGACCTGCTCGAGCTGATCATGGAGTCCTACGCGAGCGACTACCCGGAATACTTCCAGCTGGAGAAGGACGGCACGCTCTGGCACTGGACCAACAAGCTGCTGAACATCGACGACACCTTCACCTTCGGCGACCCGGCGACCCTGCCCTATGAGCCGATGGAGTACATCACTCGACAGGCCCAGGGCGACTGGGTGCTGCAGGAAGAACGCGACGGCACCCTCTACTGGGGCGCAGGTATCGCCACCCAGCGCGCTGACTACTCGCTGCGCTTTAACCTCGGCATGGCCTGGCACGAATTCCATGGCCCGGTGCCGCTGGTGAAGGAAACCGGCATGCTCGACCGCGCGCTGAAGTTCCTGCTGCGCCTGCGCTGCGGCCACCCGGTGCGCCGCCTGAACTGGTCGCTGACAGTCAACCCGCGCCTTGACGTTTCCGCCGAAAGCCTGCCGGACTGGGCGCCGGACCGCACCACGGTGACCGCCGAGAACGCCGGCAAACTGGTCTACCTGCGCATCGAGCTGCAGCCCCTGCACCGGCTGCCGCGCAGCAACGCCATCGTGTTCCCGATCCGCACTTACCTGCTGAACCTGGAAGACATCGCCACCAACCCGGCCTGGGCCAAGCGCATGCACCGCGTGCTCAAGTCCCTCAACCAGGAACTGGTGGACTACAAGGGCTTCACTCGCTACCGCGATGCCGCTGTCGAGTGGCTCTCGCAGTTCGATGACGGCCATGACGAGGAGGTGGCCAAGGCCGGATAAGCCCGCATCACGCTTTACGCATAAAAACAAAAGCTCCATCAGGAGTACCGGCGGGCCCCAACCCGTCGGCCATGCAATCGACTGCCATTCAAATGAGGAAAACAATATGAGTGGGTCACCTGCAGCGCGTGCAACCGCGACACTCGATCACGACGCCGAGCAACTGAAGGCGCTCGGCTACAGCTCCAACTTCGAACGCAGCATGAGCCTTTGGGAGAACTTTTCCCTGGGCTTCACCTATCTGTCGCCGGTGGTCGGCGTCTACACCCTGTTCGGCCTCTGCCTCGCGGCGGGCGGCCCGCCGATGTTCTGGTCCTACCTGCTGATCGGCCTCGGCCAGCTGCTGGTGTGCCTGATCTTCGGTGAAGTGGTTTCGCAGTTCCCCATCTCCGGTGGCGTCTACCCTTGGGCCCGTCGCCTGGTAGGCAAGCGCTGGGCGTGGATGGTGGGCTGGGTCTATGCCTGGGCGCTGTGCGCCACCATTGCCGGCGTCGCCGTGGGCGCGGGTCCCTACCTCGCCGCCATGCTCGGCTTCGAGGCCAATTCCAACGCCAACATCTACATCGCCCTTGGCCTGATTCTGCTGTCCACCGCGCTCAACCTGGTGGGCACCAAGCTGCTCGCCCGAGTGGCCATGTTCGGCTTCCTCTGCGAGCTGGTAGGCGCCATCCTGGTCGGCGGTTATCTGTTGCTGTTCGAGCGTCATCAGCCGTTCAGCGTGCTGTTCGACACCTTCGACCTGAACGTCAACGGCTCCTACCTGCCCGCCTTCCTCGCCGCCTCCCTCGCTGGCCTGTTCCAGTACTACGGCTTCGAGGCCTGCGGTGACGTGGCGGAAGAAACCCCCAACCCCGGCAAGCGCATTCCCAAGGCCATGCGCATGACCATCTACATCGGTGGCGCCGCCGCCATGTTCGCCTGCCTGGCGCTGATCCTCGCCGTGCCGGACATGCAGAAGGTAATCGCCGGTGAAGACACCGACCCGGTTTCCACCATCCTCGCCAATGCCTTCGGCCCGGTGGGTTCGAAGCTGGTGATGGCCGTGGTGATGGTCTCCTTCATCTCCTGCGTGCTCAGCCTGCAAGCAGCCGCCAGCCGCCTGCTGTTCGCCTATGCCCGCGACGAAATGATCGTCGGCAGCAACCTGCTCAAGCGCCTGTCCGCCAACCATGTGCCGTCCTTCGCCCTGGTGGTGAGCGGCGTGGTACCAGCAGTCATCGTCTGCCTCGGCCTGTTCATGGCCGATGCCGTGGCCACCATCGTCGGCTTCGCCGCCATCGGTATCTACGTCGCCTTCCAGATGATTGTCATCGCCGCCCTGATCGCCCGCATGAAGGGCTGGCGCCCGAGCGGCCAGTTCAGCCTCGGTGGCTGGGGTCCGCTGGTGAACATCGCTGCGCTGATCTATGGCATCGGTGCCATCGTCAACATGGTCTGGCCGCGCGCTCCGGATGCCGCCTGGTACATCAACTACTCGATGATCCTGACCACGGTCGTGGTAATGGGCGCCGGCTTCCTCTACATGCTGCTGGCCAAGCCCTACGACAAGGGCACCGCTCCGGCCGGCGACGCCTGGAAGTTCTCCAAACCCGTCCCAAAGGCCGCTGACGCGGCTGGCGTGCCTGCGCAGTAAGTCATCTCCGGCGCCAGACATCCCGCTCCCTCGCGTCCCCCTCTCCCGCCTGCGAGAGAGGGGCGGGGGAGAGGGTGACAGGGCCCAGCACAACTGCATTGCTCACCCCAACCCCTCTCCCAGGGGGAGAGGGGCTAGACCGAACGAGGACTCACCCCATGCAAACCAAGCTCCTGATCAATGGCCAGCTCGTCGCCGGCGAAGGCCCCAGCCTCGCCGTGCTCAACCCGTCCCTGGGCAGCGCCCTGGTGGAAATCGCCGAGGCCAGCCCGGCCCAGGTCGACGCCGCCGTGCGGGCCGCCGACGCCGCTTTCCCGGCCTGGTCGCAGACCCCGCCGAAGGACCGCGCCACCCTGCTGCTGAAGCTGGCCGACACCATCGACGCCCACGCCGAGGAACTCGCTCGCCTGGAATCACAGAACTGCGGCAAGCCCTACGCCGCCGCCCTGAACGACGAACTGCCGGCCATCGCCGATGTGTTCCGCTTCTTCGCCGGCGCCAGCCGCTGCATGAGCGGCTCCGCGGCAGGCGAATACCTGCCCGGCCACACCTCGATGATCCGCCGCGATCCGATCGGCGTGGTCGCCTCCATCGCGCCGTGGAACTACCCGCTGATGATGGCCGCCTGGAAGCTCGGCCCGGCCCTGGCCGCCGGCAACACCGTGGTGCTCAAGCCCTCCGAGCAGACCCCGCTGACCGCACTGAAGCTCGCCGAATTCATCGCCCAGATCTTCCCCGCTGGCGTGGTGAACCTGGTCTTCGGCCGTGGCCCGAGTGTCGGTGAGCCGCTGGTGACCCATCCGAAAGTGCGCATGGTGTCCCTGACCGGCTCGGTCGCCACCGGCAGCCGGATCATCGCCGGCACCGCCGACAGCGTGAAACGCATGCACATGGAGTTGGGCGGCAAGGCGCCGGTGATCATCTTCGACGACGCCGACATCGACGCCGCCGTGGAAGGCATCCGCACCTTCGGGTTCTACAACGCCGGCCAGGACTGCACCGCCGCCTGCCGCATCTACGCACAGAAGGGCATCTACGAGCGCTTCGTGGCCAAACTGGGCGAAGCCGTGGGCAGCATCCAGACCGGCCTGCAGGACGACCCGGCCACCGAGCTCGGCCCGCTGATCACCGAGCAGCACCTGGAACGCGTCGAAGGCTTCGTCCAGCGCGCCGCCGCCCTGCCACACATCCAGGTGGTCACCGGCGGCTCCCGCGTCGACGGACCGGGCTTCTTCTTCCAGCCCACCGTGCTCGCCGGCGCTCGCCAGGACGACGAAATCGTCCGCCGTGAAGTGTTCGGCCCGGTGGTTTCGGTCACCGCCTTCGACAGCGAGGAGCAGGTGCTGGAATGGGCCAACGATTCCGACTACGGCCTGGCCTCTTCCCTCTGGACGTCCGACGTCGGCCGCGCCCACCGCCTGTCCGCGCGCCTGCAGTACGGCTGCACCTGGGTCAACACTCATTTCATGCTGGTCAGCGAAATGCCCCACGGCGGCGTCAAGCACTCCGGTTACGGCAAGGACATGTCCATGTATGGGTTGGAGGATTACACCGCCATTCGCCACGTGATGTTCAAGCACTAACGAGCCGGCCTCGGCCGGTTCCTTGTGGGAGCGGAGATCTTGTGCGGGCGACTTCAGTCGCTGAGCAGGCCGCAGGTCTGCCCTGGAAACCTCGGGGCAGCTACGCCGCCCTTCGCGATTGAAATCGCCCCCACAAAAAGCCGAGCAAAGCCGTTCCACAGGCAGTACCCGCACAAGCCACCAGGAGATCCAGCAATGCGTAACACCTTGCGTAGTTTCGGCTTCATCCTGCTTTCCACCCTGGCCTGCATGGCCCACGCGGCCGACGATGCCAAGGCGATAGTCGACGGTTACATGGCCGCCTGGAATGCCCACGATGTCGACAAGGCCGCCAGCTTCCTGGCCGAAGACGCGGAGTTCTTCGACGCCACCGTCGGTACCCCGCAACAAGGCCGCGCCGCTGCCCGCGACAACGTGATCAAGGTGTTCATCACCGCCGTGCCGAACCTCACCTGGAAGATGACCAGCGAGCCCATCGTCAGTGCCGACGGCATTGCCTTCCAATGGGAGTTCGCCGGCACCAACAGCGGCGCCTGGAGTGCCGAAACCCCGGCCACCCACAAGCCGCTGAAGTTCGAAGGCGTGAGTTTCATCCGCGTGAAGGACGGCAAGATCGCCTACCAGGGCGACTACTACGACGCCCTCGGCTTCAACAAGCAGCTCGGCTGGTAAG
>NZ_SSOK01000043.1:0-7191 GCF_029871195.1 Pseudomonas sp. BN415 | reverse complement strand
GGCAGGTAGGCGTGGTCCACGCGCTGGACTTCCTGCTCGATGATCGGGCCTTCGTCGAGGTCCGAAGTCACGTAGTGCGCGGTGGCGCCAATCAGCTTCACGCCGCGCTCGTAGGCCTGGTGATAGGGCTTGGCGCCCTTGAAGCCGGGCAGGAAGGAATGGTGGATGTTGATCGCGCGCCCCGAGAGTTGCTTGCACAGGTCATCGGAGAGGATCTGCATGTAACGGGCCAGGACCACCAGTTCCGTCTGCGTTTCGTCGACGATCTTCATCAGCTCGGCTTCCTGCTGGGCCTTGGTGTCGCGGGTCACCGGCAGGTAGATGAAGCGGATGCCTTCGCGCTCGGCCATCGGCCGCAGGTCCAGATGGTTGGAGACGATGGCGGTGATCTGCATGTCCATCTCACCCTTCTGATGGCGGTAGAGCAGGTCGGACAGGCAGTGGTCGTACTTGCTCACCATCAGCAGCACGCGCATCGGCTGGGCAGTGCCGTGCAGGGACCAGTCCATCTCGAAGCGCCGTGCCACCGCGTCGAAACCCTGCTCGACCTCATCGATGTCGCCTTCGTACTGATCGTTGAAGCGGAACACCGCGCGCATGAAGAAGCGGCCGCTGGTGTCGTCGTCGAACTGCGACATCTCGCTGATGTAGCAACCCTTGTCCGCCAGGTAAGTGGTCACCGCCGCAACGATGCCGGACGTGGCCGGGCAGCTGATCTTGAGGATGAAGTGGCTGGTGGCATGTTGCATGTCGGGTCCTCGATTGGGGGGCGGCAGCTCTTCGCAAGGCGGAAAAATTGCATGGGTAAAACAGGATTTCGTCCGTGAAGAATTTTTACTGGCAGGAAAATAAAATTCCTGTGGCGCTTTTATAGGCGAAGCGAAGGTGCAGGTCTAGCCTGTTGGGAAAATTTTTATCTTGAGAGGAAAGTTTTGCGGGTAAAAACGTGGTTGAAGCCGGCGCCCCCGGCCGACATCGCTACCGTGGGTAGGATGGGGCGAGCGGGGCGAAAGCCATCGGCGCGGTGTGCCATGCGCCCATGCCCTGCTACGTTGGGCCTCGCTGCGCTCGGCGCCAACCGAGGACGGCATCGCGACGACGGCACTCAGCCTGATGCGGGGAGCCGGCAATGACCCTCAATCCAGTGTCGAACTATCCCCGGGTCGTTGAGAGCCCCAAGACTGGCCGGGCTCTGCAAACCCCTATCTGTTCAGCTCGTACGCGCACATGTTGACCGTCGTGGCCAGGTTGAGCGATTCGATGGCACCACAGCCGGGGATCGTAAAAGGCTGGGCGTTGAGTGCGAGGAGTTGCTCGCGGGGCACGCCGCGTGCTTCGTTGCCGAACAGATAACAATCGAACGATTTGAAACTGGCGGATTGCACGCGTTCGCCATTCATATCCAGGCAGGCGATGCGCTCAAAGCGCGTGCGCAAGGAATCCAGATCCACATCCAGTTCCATGGGCGCATGAAAAATGGCGCCCATGCTGGAGCGCACGACTTTGGGGTTATACGGATCAACGCTGCCGGGACTGAGCAGGCAGCGAAAATTACCGAACCACGCCAATGTGCGCAGGATGGTGCCCAGATTGCCCGGGTCCTGGATTTCATGCAGGTAGATGGCGCGCTCGTTAGTAGCGGGCGCAGCAACCGGCGAGGCGGTCGCCGGCATTGGCACCAGCGCAATAATTCCCTGCGGTGTTTTGGTGTCGGCGATCTGCGCCATTTGGCGGTCGTTGATCACATGGGTTTCAAACGGACTTTGCCAGTGCTCGTAGGCGCTGGTCACATACAGCTGACTTCGCTGTAGCCGTGGATTCTGCAAGGCCGCTTTTTGCAGTTCCAGCAACAGATGTTCGCCCTCCACCAGAAAATGGCCGAACTCGGCCCGGTATTTTTTCTGGTGGAGCTTCTTGATGTCGTCGAGTTTCATCAATGCGGCGCTCAGTTGCTCTGCACTTTGGTCTGAGACAGCAGCGACTTGGCCACCGCTTCGGCGACTTTGATGCCGTCTACGCCCGCCGACAGAATACCCCCCGCATAGCCGGCGCCCTCGCCAGCGGGAAACAGGCCGCGCAGGTTGAGGCTTTGCAGCGTCTCGTTGTCGCGGGTGATACGGACCGGGGAGGACGTGCGGGTTTCGATGCCGGTGAGCACGGCGTCATGGCGATCAAAGCCGCGGATCTGCTTGCCAAATGCCGGCAGCGCCTCGCGGATGGCCTCGATCGCATAGGCCGGCAGCGAGGGCGCAAGGTCGCCCAGGCGCACGCCGGGTTTGTAGGAGGGTTCCACCTCGCCAAATTCGCTCGACGGCACGCCGCGAATGAAATCGCCCACCAATTGCGCGGGCGCACAGTAGTCGCTGCCGCCCAATTCGTAGGCGCGGGACTCCAGGCGCTCCTGGAACTCCACGCCGGCCAGCGGGCCGCCCGGGAAATCTTCCTCCGGGTTGATGCCGACGACGATGCCGGCATTCGCGTTGCGTTCGTTGCGCGAGTACTGGCTCATGCCGTTGGTCACGACACGTTCCGGCTCAGAAGTGGCCGCCACCACGGTACCGCCGGGGCACATGCAGAAGCTGTAGACGGCGCGGCCATTCTTGGCGTGATGCACCAGCTTGTAGTCAGCGGCGCCGAGCTCCGGATGGCCGGCGTACTTGCCCAGGCGAGCCTGGTCGATCATGCCCTGCGGGTGTTCGATGCGAAAACCCACGGCAAAGGGCTTGGCCTCGATGAACACGCCCTGCCGGTGCAACATGCGGAAGGTATCGCGGGAGCTGTGGCCCAGCGCAAGCACGACATGGCGGCTGCGAATGGTTTCGCCACTGGCCAGCACCACACCTTCAAGCTGGCCATCGTCGATCAGCAGATCGGTGACTTTGCTTTCAAAGCGCACCTCGCCGCCGAGGGCGATGATCTCCTCGCGCATGGTGGACACCACGCCGGTAAGCCGGAAGGTGCCGATGTGCGGCTTGCTCACGTACATGATTTCCGCCGGAGCGCCGGCGCGGACAAACTCCTGCACAACCTTGCGGGCGTAGAACTTGGGGTCCTTGATCTGGCTGTAGAGCTTGCCGTCCGAGAACAGGCCGGCCCCCCCCTCGCCGAACTGCACGTTGGATTCCGGGGTCAGGATCTTTTTGCGCCACAGTGCCCAGGTATCCTTGGTGCGGCTGCGCACGTCCTTGCCGCGCTCCAGCACGATGGGTTTGAAACCCATCTGTGCGAGCAGCAGCGCCGCGAACAATCCACAGGGGCCAAAGCCCACGACCAACGGCCGTTCGCTCAAGTCGGCCGGCGCTTGTCCTACTGGATAGTAGTGGGTGTCCGGGGCCGGACGTATGTTGTGGTCATCGGCAAAGCGCGCCAGAATCGCCGCCTCGTCGCGGGCCTCCAGATCGATGATGTAGATGAACAGAATGACGCTGTTCTTCTTGCGGGCATCGTAGCTGCGCTTGAACACGGTGAAGTTCAGCAGATCGGCGTCGCTGATGTTCAGGCGTTTGACGATGGCGTTGCGCAACTCATCGGCGGAGTGATCGAGGGGCAGGGACAGTTCGTTGATGCGAATCATGGCGGTAATCCTGGCCGGTGACTCCGGCAAAGGAAGCAACAGAGGGGAAAGTAAGGCGCGAATTGTACCCGCCGCCGCCCGCACCTGTCAGGCCTGGCCCGATGGTTCGCCGGAAGGCGCCGTGCTGGCCGGCGCTGTGCGATCCT
This sequence comes from Pseudomonas sp. BN415, assembly GCF_029871195.1. NCBI lineage: Bacteria > Pseudomonadati > Pseudomonadota > Gammaproteobacteria > Pseudomonadales > Pseudomonadaceae > Pseudomonas > Pseudomonas sp. BN415. The sequence goes on along the minus strand of NZ_SSOK01000043.1, from coordinate 3,471 downwards.
GCCCGCGAATGTAACCTGCACAGTGTTATCGGCTTATAATTGCCGCCGCTCAGCGTCCGACAGCTTCCCCACTGCCCCATGCATCGGTCCGCTTCTCACATTGATTCTCCGTGGTTGGCTCTATCATGAAACGATCCAAAAGCAGCCGTCGCTGGCTGGATGAACACGTCAACGATCCCTACGTCAAACGGGCTCAGAAGGATGGTTTGCGCTCCCGTGCCAGCTACAAGCTGATCGAGCTGAACGAGAAGGACAAGCTGATACGCCCCGGCATGCTGGTCATGGACCTTGGTTCGGCTCCCGGCGGCTGGTCGCAGGTAGCCGGGCGTCTCGTGGGCGAGAAGGGGCGGGTTCTGGCCAGCGACATCCTGCCGATGGACCCGTTGGATAACGTCGACTTCATCCAGGGCGACTTTACCGACGATGCCGTGTTTCAACAGATCCTCGACAAGCTCGACGGCAACCAGCCCGATCTGATCATCTCCGACATCGCCCCCAACATCAGCGGCGTCGCTGCCGCCGACCAGGCGTCCTCGATGTATCTGGTCGAACTCGTCCTCGATATGGTCCGGCAGGTGCTCAAGCCCAATGGCACCTTTGTGGCCAAGGTCTTTCAGGGCGAAGGCTCTGACGAATTCCTGAAAGACGTCCGCACTTCATTCGAGAAGGTGGTGATCCGCAAGCCAGAGGCGTCGCGGCCACGGTCGAGGGAGGTTTATCTGGTGGGGAAAGGGTTCAAAGGATAAGGCGCCCGCGGCGCTGAAGTGCGATCGAGCCCGCTTCGATGGCGGCGCAGGCTCGACCGGGGCCGAACGATGTTGACACACCGGTACGTCGACTCCGGCAGACCCGAAGGGCTCCCCGCGCGACGTGCCATAGAGCAGAGCAGCTATAAAAGCTGCATGCGAGCATATGCCCGCAAGAAACATCCGCCGTTTCTCGCATGCACCTTGCGGCGCATTAGCACCAACGTATGCGGGCTGTCAAACCCGGCCACGGGATTGACCATGGCCGGGGCAGGTAGAAGCCGGCCAGAATCGGGGGTTCGATAAAAGAATCGACTCCCTTCTGTCTCAGACAACCGGTGAACTCCGCGACCTAGCTGATTTCCGTCCTGCGGTCATTGAACCCTGCGACAAGGCGTTTGACCTGGTCGATGGTGGAGTAGTCCCGGCTGCCGTTCTCCTATGCCTGCGGCTGGGTTGGGCGAGCGTTACCGGGCATCGTGGAGGCTCAAAGGAGGAGGGTGGCAGGTCGGCTCCACACGTTCCGACGTGGAAGCGGTGCCCGGTTTGTCCAGGCACCATGGGCGGTGACTTACCAGCCGAGCTGCTTGTTGAAGCCGAGGGCGTCGTAGTAGTCGCCCTGGTAGGCGATCTTGCCGTCCTTCACGCGGATGAAACTCACGCCTTCGAACTTCAGCGGCTTGTGGGTGGCCGGGGTTTCGGCACTCCAGGCGCCGCTGTTGGTGCCGGCGAACTCCCATTGGAAGGCAATGCCGTCGGCACTGACGATGGGCTCGCTGGTCATCTTCCAGGTGAGGTTCGGCACGGCGGTGATGAACACCTTGATCACGTTGTCGCGGGCAGCGGCGCGGCCTTGTTGCGGGGTACCGACGGTGGCGTCGAAGAACTCCGCGTCTTCGGCCAGGAAGCTGGCGGCCTTGTCGACATCGTGGGCATTCCAGGCGGCCATGTAACCGTCGACTATCGCCTTGGCATCGTCGGCCGCGTGGGCCATGCAGGCCAGGGTGGAAAGCAGGATGAAGCCGAAACTACGCAAGGTGTTACGCATTGCTGGATCTCCTGGTGGCTTGTGCGGGTACTGCCTGTGGAACGGCTTTGCTCGGCTTTTTGTGGGGGCGATTTCAATCGCGAAGGGCGGCGTAGCTGCCCCGAGGTTTCCAGGGCAGACCTGCGGCCTGCTCAGCGACTGAAGTCGCCCGCACAAGATCTCCGCTCCCACAAGGAACCGGCCGAGGCCGGCTCGTTAGTGCTTGAACATCACGTGGCGAATGGCGGTGTAATCCTCCAACCCATACATGGACATGTCCTTGCCGTAACCGGAGTGCTTGACGCCGCCGTGGGGCATTTCGCTGACCAGCATGAAATGAGTGTTGACCCAGGTGCAGCCGTACTGCAGGCGCGCGGACAGGCGGTGGGCGCGGCCGACGTCGGACGTCCAGAGGGAAGAGGCCAGGCCGTAGTCGGAATCGTTGGCCCATTCCAGCACCTGCTCCTCGCTGTCGAAGGCGGTGACCGAAACCACCGGGCCGAACACTTCACGGCGGACGATTTCGTCGTCCTGGCGAGCGCCGGCGAGCACGGTGGGCTGGAAGAAGAAGCCCGGTCCGTCGACGCGGGAGCCGCCGGTGACCACCTGGATGTGTGGCAGGGCGGCGGCGCGCTGGACGAAGCCTTCGACGCGTTCCAGGTGCTGCTCGGTGATCAGCGGGCCGAGCTCGGTGGCCGGGTCGTCCTGCAGGCCGGTCTGGATGCTGCCCACGGCTTCGCCCAGTTTGGCCACGAAGCGCTCGTAGATGCCCTTCTGTGCGTAGATGCGGCAGGCGGCGGTGCAGTCCTGGCCGGCGTTGTAGAACCCGAAGGTGCGGATGCCTTCCACGGCGGCGTCGATGTCGGCGTCGTCGAAGATGATCACCGGCGCCTTGCCGCCCAACTCCATGTGCATGCGTTTCACGCTGTCGGCGGTGCCGGCGATGATCCGGCTGCCGGTGGCGACCGAGCCGGTCAGGGACACCATGCGCACTTTCGGATGGGTCACCAGCGGCTCACCGACACTCGGGCCACGGCCGAAGACCAGGTTCACCACGCCAGCGGGGAAGATCTGGGCGATGAATTCGGCGAGCTTCAGTGCGGTCAGCGGGGTCTGCTCGGAGGGCTTGAGCACCACGGTGTTGCCGGCGGCCAGGGCCGGGCCGAGCTTCCAGGCGGCCATCATCAGCGGGTAGTTCCACGGCGCGATGGAGGCGACCACGCCGATCGGATCGCGGCGGATCATCGAGGTGTGGCCGGGCAGGTATTCGCCTGCCGCGGAGCCGCTCATGCAGCGGCTGGCGCCGGCGAAGAAGCGGAACACATCGGCGATGGCCGGCAGTTCGTCGTTCAGGGCGGCGGCGTAGGGCTTGCCGCAGTTCTGTGATTCCAGGCGAGCGAGTTCCTCGGCGTGGGCGTCGATGGTGTCGGCCAGCTTCAGCAGCAGGGTGGCGCGGTCCTTCGGCGGGGTCTGCGACCAGGCCGGGAAAGCGGCGTCGGCGGCCCGCACGGCGGCGTCGACCTGGGCCGGGCTGGCCTCGGCGATTTCCACCAGGGCGCTGCCCAGGGACGGGTTGAGCACGGCGAGGCTGGGGCCTTCGCCGGCGACGAGCTGGCCATTGATCAGGAGCTTGGTTTGCATGGGGTGAGTCCTCGTTCGGTCTAGCCCCTCTCCCCCTGGGAGAGGGGTTGGGGTGAG
>NZ_SSOK01000042.1:0-1597 GCF_029871195.1 Pseudomonas sp. BN415 | reverse complement strand
GGCGGGTGTGACCCAGACCTGGCAGGACGAACACGCCATGGTCGCCTTGAGTTTCACCGAGCTTGAGCAACTATTGCAGCCGCACTTCGAGGTGCACGTCTTCGAGCATGACTACGAACGGATTACCCCCTGGGGCGGCACGTCCGGGAATGCATTGTTTGTCTGCGTGAAGCGCTAAGAACCGGCCAACGATCTCTTGGTCGTTGGCGCAGGAACAGCTGCAAGCTGGCCAATTTGGCTGTCAGTGAATCGTAGGGAAACGCTCTTTCACCAATGCCTGAGCCTGATGGGCCATCTGGTCGAGCAGGCAATCGCGTTTGTGCTCGGCCAGGCTGAATCCTCTCACACGCATTCGCGACTAGAATTTCGCTGCCGACTCCTCTAAAGCCAGGTCAGATTTCCCCAAACAACGTCAGGTCACGAGCGTAAGTTCGGTCTCCAGGATACGGGTATGAAAAATTCACAAGATAAAGCTGAAGCCGACGAGGATTTAGCACAGCTGGTAATAGGCCACGGACCCTGCACGTATCTAATGCTGCTCTTACTGGGCTTGATCCTCCTGTTTCCCTATCTTGAGGAAGGTATATTCGCTCGCACATTGCTCGGCATTCTGTTTTCAATCGTGCTGCTCTTGGGCGCATTTGCCACCAGGCAGACTCGGTGGGGGTTCGGTCTCAAACTGGGCTTGGCGTTGCTCGGGGTTAGCCTTCAATGGGCGGCATTGTCGACTGCAAGTATCGCGATTCTTAAACTTGCCGGGGTCGCTTATGCGACGTCTCTTGCAGTCTCGTTCAGCGGAGTGCTTCGCTATATTCTCAAGCGCGGGCCAATTACAGCCGACAAGCTGCATGGCGCGCTCGCGGGCTACATCATGTTGGCCTTCATGTGGTCCTTCATCTATGCCATGGTCGAGATATCCAGCGCTGGCTCATTTGGCCCTGGACACCTCGATTTCACACAACCCGGCACTTTTTTCAAACTGATCTACTTCAGCCTGACGACGCTCACGACCACAGGTTTCGGTGATGTTCTTCCATTGACCAATCACGCTCGCTCACTTGTGATGGTCGAAGAATTTTCAGGCGTCTTTTACGTTGGTGTTGTGATAGCGCGGCTCGCTGGTCTTTATCCGTCGAATCAGACCAAGTGACGCTCGACTTGCCTGAGCCACCTGAATACACAATCACATCAGTCGGGTAATCACTGAGATCGGCAATCAGGGGCGCCGGCACCCGGATCTCGCCTGTGGCACCGCGCCGCACGAGCGCCTCAGCCTCGAGAAGACCATGGCGGGTGTGACCCAGACCTGGCAGGACGAACACGCCATGGTCGCCTTGAGTTTCACCGAGCTTGAGCAACTATTGCAGCCGCACTTCGAGGTGCACGTCTTCGAGCATGACTACGAACGGATTACCCCCTGGGGCGGCACGTCCGGGAATGCATTGTTTGTCTGCGTGAAGCGCTAAGAACCGGCCAACGATCTCTTGGTCGTTGGCGCAGGAACAGCTGCAAGCTGGCCAATTTGGCTGTCAGTGAATCGTAGGGAAACGCTCTTTCACCAATGCCTGAGCCTGATGGGCCATCTGGTCGAGCAGGC
>NZ_SSOK01000041.1:0-19456 GCF_029871195.1 Pseudomonas sp. BN415 | reverse complement strand
CGGCATTGCACCGGCCCTGGCCGTGGTGCTGGTCGGCCAGGACCCGGCCAGCCAGGTCTACGTGCGCAACAAGGTGCTGCGTGCCGAGGAATGCGGTATTCGTTCGCTGGAGCACAAGCTGCCGGCGGACACCGCCGAATCCGACCTGCTGGCGCTTATCCACAGCCTGAATGCCGACGACAGCGTGCACGGCATTCTCGTGCAACTTCCGCTGCCGGCGCACATCGACGAAACCCGCGTGCTGCAAGCCATCGACCCGTTGAAGGATGTCGACGGCTTTCACGCCGAAAACGTCGGCGGTCTCAGCCAGGGCCGCGACGTGCTCACCCCCTGCACCCCGGCCGGTTGCCTGCGCCTGTTGCAGGACACCTGCGGCGACCTCGCTGGCCAGCACGCGGTGGTCATCGGCCGCTCCAACATCGTCGGCAAGCCCATGGCCGCGCTGCTGCTCAAGGCCCATTGCTCGGTGACCGTCGTGCACTCGAAGAGCGCCAACCTGCGCGAGCTGTGCCGCCAGGCCGACATCGTCGTCGCCGCCGTCGGCCGTCCGCGCCTGGTGGATGCCGACTGGTTGAAGCCCGGCGCCGTGGTCATCGATGTGGGCATCAACCGCATCGAGGAAGACGGCCGTTCGAAGCTCGTCGGTGACGTGGACTTCAACAGCGCCCTCACCCGCGCCGCCGCCATCACCCCGGTGCCCGGCGGCGTCGGCCCCATGACCATCGCCTTCCTGATGAAGAACACCCTGGCCGCGGCGCGCCTCCAGCACCCGGCCACCGGCCTGCCCCAATCTACCGTGGAGAACCCAGCATGAAACAACGAGTCGCCATCATCGGCGCCGGCCCCTGTGGCCTCGCCCAGTTGCGTTCCTTCCAGTCGGCCCATGCCGAGGGCGCCGAGATTCCCGAGCTGGTCTGCTTCGAGAAGCAAGCGGACTGGGGCGGCATGTGGAACTACACCTGGCGTACCGGCCTGGACGAACACGGCGAGCCGGTGCACGGCAGCATGTACCGTTACCTCTGGTCCAACGGGCCGAAGGAATGCCTGGAGTTCGCCGACTACAGCTTCGACGAACACTTTGGCCGCCCCATGGGCTCCTACCCGCCCCGCGAAGTGCTCTGGGACTACATCAAGGGCCGCGTGGAGAAAGCCGGCGTGCGCCCGTACATCCGCTTCAACACCACAGTGCGCGGGGTGACCTGGGACGCCGCCAGCGGCACCTTCGAGGTCACCGCCCACAGCTACGAGCAGGACCTGACCTACAGCGAAACCTTCGACTACGTAGTGGTCGCAAGCGGCCACTTCTCCACCCCCAACGTGCCCTACTTCGAGGGCTTCGAAAGCTTCGCCGGCCGCGTGCTGCACGCCCATGACTTCCGCGACGCGCTGGAATTCAAGGGCAAGGATGTACTCATCGTCGGCGGCAGCTATTCGGCCGAAGACATCGGTTCGCAGTGCTTCAAGTACGGCGCCCGCTCCATCACCAGTTGCTACCGCAGCGCCCCCATGGGCTACCAGTGGCCGGAGAACTGGGAAGAGAAACCGCTGCTCACCCATGTGAAAGGCAGCACCGCGTTCTTCTCCGACGGCAGCAGCAAGCACATCGACGCCATCATCCTCTGCACCGGCTACAAGCATCACTTCCCCTTCCTGCCGGAAGAACTGCGCCTGAAGACCAGTAACCGCCTCTGGCCGCTGAACCTCTACAAGGGCGTGTTCTGGGAGCAGAACCCCAGGCTGATCTACCTCGGCATGCAGGACCAGTGGTACAGCTTCAACATGTTCGACGCCCAGGCCTGGTACGCCCGCGACGTCATCCTCGGTCGCATCGCCCTGCCCGAGCAGGCCACCATGAACGCCGAAGACCGGGCCTGGCGCCAGGAAGAAGAAACCCTGGAAACCGCCCAGGAAATGTTCGAGTTCCAGGGCGAGTACATCCGCCAGCTCATCGAAGCCACCGACTACCCGAGCTTCGACATCGCCGAGGTGAACCGGACCTTCCTGCAATGGAAGAAGGACAAGTACGAAAACATCATGGGCTACCGCGACAAGTGCCACCGCTCGCTGATCACCGGCACCCTGGCGACTGCGCACCACACGCCCTGGCTGGAAGCCCTGGACGACTCGCTGGCCGCCTACCTGGCCGACAAGCCGACCGATCGGTTGAAGACCGCGAGCTGACGACTGCCCAAGCCGAGACCGGACCCTAGGGTGGGCTTCAGCCCACCAGGAAAGGCCCACGTGGGCTGACACCACCCCACCCTTCCGGTTCGCCCCCAGCACCTGGTTTTCCTTGCGTGGAGCCCACAGCATGAACCTGCCCGTGATATCCCGGCCGCTGGAGCCGGCCCTGTTCGCCCGAGCCCCGAGCCTGGAACGCCACCGCGTCGCCCCCGCCGGGTTGACCGTCGTGGCCCTGGACGCGGGGGACCGGCTGGAGGTGATCGACCTCGAAGGCGACCAGGCCGCCGAGCTGCTGGCCTTCGCCGGCAACGGCCGCGCGGCGCTGGCCGCCCTCGGCCTGGCTTCCAGCCCTGGCGCCGACTTCATCGCCCACCTGCTGCACGACGGCAGCCAGGAGGCTGCCCATGTCAGTGCCGGATTGGTCAGGCGCGGTATCGATAGCCGCCACCTGCCGCCCGCCGCACGGCTCTGGCAACGCGGTACGCCAGCCGGCTTCAGCCGCCGTTTCAGCGCCAGCGAAGCGCTGCTGGTGATAGTCGCAGCGCCGGGCGGCCAGACGCCGGTGGACAGCCAGTTGCGCGCCAGCGAGCTGCGCCTCGTGATCCACCGCGCCAACCCGCGCCGCGTAATGGCCCCACCACTGCCAGCGCCACTGGGCGAGCTGGTGGATGAGTTCACCATCACCCCCGGCACCGCGCGGGACTACGTCGTCGGCGCCGGCCAGTACATCCAGGTGCTGGACGTCGCCGGGCGCCAGTGTTCGGACTTCGTCGCGTTCGACCGCCGGGGCCTGGACGCAGGGCGCGAGATCGACCTCGACCCCACCGTCACCCGCACCCTCAACGGCAACGCCTATCCCGGCCCCGGCCTGTTCAGCCGCTTTTTCGACCGCAACCTGCAGCCGATGCTGGAAGTGGTGCGCGACACCGTCGGCCGCCACGACACCTTCGCCCTGGCCTGCACCGCGCGCTACTACGAATCCCAGGGTTACTTCGGCCACGCCAACTGCAGCGACAACATCAGCCGCGCCGTCGCGAAACACGGCGTGCAAGGCCGCGCGGGATGGCCGGCGATCAACTTCTTCTTCAACACCGGGGTGGACGCCCACCAGCACCTCACCCTCGACGAGCCCTGGTCGCGCCCTGGCGACTACGTCCTGCTGCGCGCCATGACCGACCTGGTCTGCGCCAGCAGTTCCTGCCCGGACGACATCGACCCGGCCAACGGCTGGCAGCCCACCGACATCCACATCCGCGTGTATTCCGAACAGGAGCGTTTCAGTATCGCCATGGCCACTCGCAAGACACCCGACGCCGACCCGGTGCTGACCCGCGAGAGCGGCTTCCACCCCGGCACCTCCGCCCTCACCCGCCAGTTCGTCGACTATCGCGGCTTCTGGACGCCGATGCAGTTCGACGGCTACGGCGCCATCGAGGAATACCACGGCTGCCGCGAGAAGGTGGCGGTGATGGACCTGTCCGCCCTGCGCAAGTTCGAGGTGCTCGGCCCCGACGCCGAAGCCTTGCTGGACCTTTGCCTGACCCGCGACGTGCGCAAGCTCGCGGTGGGCCAGGTGGTGTACTCGGCCCTGTGTTTCGAACACGGCGGCATGCTCGACGACGGGACCCTGCTGCGTCTCGGGCCGGACGCCTTCCGCTGGATCGGCGGCGAGGACTACGCCGGCGTCTGGCTGCGCGAGCAGGCCGAGAAGCACGGCATGAAGGTGTGGATAAAGAGCGCCTCGGAGCAGATCCACAACATTGCCGTGCAAGGCCCGCTGGCCCGCACCCTGCTGAAAGACATGATCTGGACGCCGGGCACTCAACCCGCGCTTGCAGATCTCGGCTGGTTCCGCTTTCTCAATGGCCGCCTCGACGACTACAACGGCCCGCCGCTGATGGTCTCGCGCACCGGCTACACCGGTGAACTGGGCTATGAAATCTGGTGCCACCCCAGCGACGCCATGGCGGTGTGGAAGCGCCTCTGGCAGCTCGGCGAGCCGCTGGGGCTGGTGCCCCTGGGCCTGCGCGCGCTGGACATGCTGCGCATCGAGGCCGGTCTGATCTTCGCCGGCTACGAATTCAGCGACCAGACCGATCCCTTCGAGGCCGGCATCGGCTTCTGCGTGCCACTGAAAACCAAACAGGCCGACTTCATCGGCAAGGATGCACTGTTACGGCGCAGCGCCAACCCGCAGCACAAGCTGGTGGGGCTGGAACTGGAGGGCAACGAACCGGCCGCCCACGGCGACTGCGTGCGCGTGGGCCGCGCCCAGGTCGGCGTCGTCACCAGCGCCACCCGTTCACCGGTACTGGGCAAGAACATCGCCCTGTGCCGGCTGGACATCGGCTACTGCGCGCCGGGCACGGCCGTGGAAGTCGGCAAGCTGGATGGCCAGCAGAAGCGCATCCGCGCCACCGTCAGCCCCGGCACCGTGGCCTACGACCCGGAGAAGACCCGCGTGCGCAGCTGATGCGGTATCTGGTGAGGGATTTGCAGGAAGTCCCTCACCTTCCATTGCCAAGGAGAATCGGCCGATGTGGTTCAGCAATGCCGCCAGCAACCTGGCCAACGAACTCAGCCAGTGGCTCGACCAGCTGTCCAGCGACCCGAGCTCGGCGTCCGCGCCGCCCCAACTGCAACGCCAGCCCCGGCTGCTCGGCAGCCTGGAGCGGTTGCAACGCGACTGGCGTGAACTTCAGCGCTTTCGCCGCCAGGTCGAGGACCAACCCTCGCCGCCCTGCAGCGTCGAGGAATACGCCGAACTCACCCGGCGGCTGGCCGCTGTCGAGGCGCAGAATGCCCGCTTGCAGGGCGAGTTGCAGGAACGCCGGCAGCAGTTCGATGCCCTGGAGGCCGAGCGGGAAAAATGGGACGAAGAGCGCAAGGTCTGGGAACTGACCAAACGCACCCTCACCGAAGGCTGCTGGGCGATGAACGTGGTCAACGGCGACCCCGACCATCCGCAGAACCTGATCCGCTGGTCCGAGCAGTTCCGCGAACTCATCGGCTACAAGCGCGACGAATTCCCCGATGGCTGGGACAGCTACTTCGGCGTGGTCAACCAGGACGACCTCAAGGCCGTGATGAAGGCCTTCAACGCCTCGATGGTGGACAGCAGCGGCGACGGTTTCTACGCGGTGGAATACCGCATGCGCCACAAGACCCGGGGCGAAGTCTGGTTCCGCGAACGTGGCCGCTGCCTGCGCGACAGCCGTGGCCGGCTGCTGTACGTCACCGGCGCGGTGCGCGAGATCAGCGACGAGAAAGCTGCCGCCAACCTGCACGAACGTGAGCAGGCGAACATCCAGACCACTTATGGGCAGATCGCCCAGGTGGCCGGGGTGATCCGGGGCATCGCCGAACAAACCAACCTGCTGGCGCTCAATGCCGCCATCGAAGCGGCCCGGGCAGGCGAACAAGGACGCGGTTTCGCCGTAGTCGCGGACGAGGTGCGCAACCTGGCGCGGCGGACCCAGGAATCGGTGCAGCAGATCCAGGCGATGCTGCAGCAACATCGCTGAGAAAACGACCCAATTTCAGGCGTATTACCGGGAGGATGACTACAAACGGGGCATTCAAGACCAGCCCGCAGGATGGGTCGGGCGGCGTTCCGCGAGCCTGCGAAACCCATCGATCCCCGGTGATAGCGCCATGCCAGACACTGGCACAAGGATTGCCTTTCCCAATACGCACTTTTCTTGCGTGGCGATAAAAACAAGAAGCCCCCAGGCACGTGTCCCACTCGATCTGCCAACCAACGCTATCCCAACGAATTCGTATCGAGGATTGAGTGATGGAAGAACAGAAAACACCGACCCTGGAGGAGTTGCAGGGTCTGATCGAGATGACCAACACACTGAATATGGAAATATTCTACTGGTGGTGCATCGCCCTGATGATCCTGATCCACGCCGGCTTCCTGTCTTACGAGATAGGCGCTTCACGCCTGAAGAACGCGCTGGCCGCCGGGGTGAAGAACATCCTCGCCTTCGGCTTCATCGTGCCAACCTTCTTCCTCTTCGGCTGGGCCATCTACAACGCCTTTCCCGACGGCTTCGTGCCGCGCATGGACGCCCTGAAGGCGGCGATGCCCTGGAGCCAGTCCATGGGCCCGAACATCAAGGACAACGCCACCGGCATATTCTGGGGCGCCTTCGCCCTGTTCGCCGCCACCACCGGCTCCATCCTCTCCGGCGCCATCATCGAGCGCGCACGGATGAGCGCGTTCATCGTCATGACCATCCTGCTCGGCTCGGTGCTCTGGCTGTTCGGCGCCGCCTGGGGCTGGCACCCGCAAGGCTGGTTGACCGTGCAGTGGGGCTACCATGACGTCGGCGCCGCTGGCGTGGTCCATGTGATCGCCGGGTTCTTCGCCCTCGCGGTGGTGATCAACCTCGGTGCCCGCATCGGCCGCTTCAACCCGGACGGCAGCACCAACGCCATCGTCGGCCACAGCATGCCGATGAGCGTGGTGGGCCTGATGCTGATCATCGTCGGCTTCTTCGGCTTCCTCGGCGGCTGCATCATCTACAGCTCCGGCGCCCAATGGATCAACATCTACGGCGCCCCCACCACCCTCTCCGCCTTCGCCTTCAACACCCTGATGGGCTTTGCCGGCGGCCTGATCGGCGCCTACCTGACCACCCGCGAGCCTTACTGGATGATGTCCGGCGGCCTGGTGGGGATCATCTCGGTGGCTCCGGGACTGGACCTCTACCACCCCGGCCTGGCCTACCTGATCGGCATGGGCGTCGCCGCCGTTGCACCGCTGGTGAACAACCTGCTGCTGAAGTTCCGCCTCGACGACGCCGTGGGCGCCTTCGCCGTGCATGGCTTCGGTGGCTTCGCGGGGCTGGTGATCAGCGGCGTATTCCTCGCCGGCTACCCCAACGTGAACGACATGGCGCCCATCAGCTTCCTGGGCCAACTGGGCGGCGCCCTGGTCCTGGCGTCCCTGGGCTTCTTCCCGGGCTTTGCCATCTCCTGGGCCCTGAAGAAAGCCGGCGTGCTGCGGGTTCCGGCTCATGCTGAAGAGCGCGGCCTCGACCTCACCGAAGTCCCGGCCCAGGCCTACCCGGAATGGACCGCTATCTACGGCGAGACGGTAAAGCCGAACGGCAGCGTGGAAGCCACCCTGGTGGTGGAAACCAAGACCGCCTGACGACAACGACCCGAGGACAGTATCCATGAGCATCAGCACCTACGAAGGCGCCAGCGCCGTCTTTACCTACGCCAACAATCCCACTGTGCTTGGCGTCATCACCGTGGTGGTGATCGCCGCCACGCTCTACGCATTGGCCGCGACCTTCATCCACGAAAAGCACAGCTACGACTTGCCGGATGAACAGTTGCCGAAATTGAAGTAACCCTCGCCCCGACCTCTGCCCCCGCAGGAAGGTGCGGGCGGCATTCCGCTAGAGCGCAGCGAAACCCTTCGAACAGCTGCCACACCGCTGTTGGGTTTCGCTCCTCTACCCAACCTACCCCGCCACCCCGCCGCCCCACCCGGAAGATGGCGAGGTCGGTAGCCCGGATGAAATCCGGGGACATCCTCACCACCGCTCCCGGATTTCATCCGGGCTACGATCCTTCAGCACGCACTAGGCGACTTGCCCTTCGCCCACCAGCTTCAATCCCACGATGCCGCCGATGATCATCACCAGGCACAGCCCACGCATCATCCCCAACTGCTCGCCCATGAACATCGTCGCGTAGGCCACGGTGCCCAAGGTGCCGATGCCCACCCAGACCGCGTAGGCCAGCCCCAGCGGCAGGTCGCGCACCGCCAGGCTCAGCAGGTAGATGCTCAGCAGCAGGAAAAAGCCGCAATAGAGGCTCGGCCAGAGCCGGGTAAAGCCATCCGTACGCGGGATGATCGACGCATACAGCACCTCGCAGAGCCCCGCCAGGATCAGGAAACCCCATCCGTTCAACCATGCCATTCTTCACCTCTCCCTCTTGCCGTACCCCCAATGAAAGCGCCGACGCAATGCGTCGGCGCTTTGGGGTTGCCTTTGCCTCAGAGCGCGTCTTCGCCCATCTCTCCGGTGCGTATCCGCACCACGCTCTCCAGGTTCTGGACGAACAACTTGCCGTCGCCGATCTTGCCCGTGTAGGCCGCCTTGAGAATGGCGTCCATGGCGGCCTGGCACAGCGCGTCGCTGACGACCAGTTCCAGCTTGATCTTGGGCAGCAGTTCCACCACGTACTCGGCGCCCCGGTAGATTTCCGAGTGGCCTTTCTGCCGGCCGTAGCCCTTGACCTCGGTGACGGTGACGCCGTTGACGCCGGCCTCGGTCAGCGCTTCGCGCACCTCGTCCAGGCGGAAGGGTTTGATGATTGCCGTAATGAGTTTCATGGCTGCGATCCTCAGCTCGAGTACTTGTAGCCGACTTCGCCGTGGGCGGAGAGGTCCAGCCCGTCCACCTCTGCCTCCTCACCTACGCGCAGCCCACCGCACAGCGCAGCGGCCACCTTGAAGGCGATCAGGCTGGTCACGGCCGAGAAGAGGATGCTGAACAGAATGGCACCGCCGTTGACCAGCAACTGGTCCACCAGATCGCGGCCTTCCGGGAAGCCCTGGCCACCGATGGCGGAGAGGGCAAATACCGGGGTCAGCAGGCCGCCGAGGATACCGGCCACGCCATGCACGCCGAACACGTCGAAGGCATCGTCCAGGCCGATCATTGGCTTGAGCTTGTCCACCGACCAGACGCACACCGGACCGGCGATCAGGCCGAGCAGGATGGCGCCCATGGGGCCGACATATCCACAGGCCGGGGTGATGGCGACCAGGCCAGCAATGGCGCCGGATACCGCGCCGAACAGGCTCGGACGACCACGGTGTTGCCATTCCACCAGCATCCAGCCCAGCGCACCGGCGCAGCTGGCGAGCATGGTGTTGACCATCACCAGCATGGCGAAGCCGTTGGCGGCCAGCGCGCAGCCGCCGCAGAAGCCCAGCCAGCCCACCCACAGCAGCGAGCCGCCGGTGAGGGTCATGGTCATGTTGTGCGGGGCCAGCGTCGGGGTGCCGAAACCGCGCCGGCGGCCGAGCAGCCAGGCACCCACCAGGGCGGCGATGCCGACGTTCAGGTGCACCACGTTGCCGCCGGCGAAGTCCTGCACGCCCAGATTGAACACCCAGCCACCGCCCCAGGCCATGTGCGCCATGGGGATGTAGTTGATGGTCAGCCACACCGTCATGAACACCAGGACCGCGGCGAACTTCATGCGCTCGGCGAAGGCACCGACGATGATCGCCGGGGTGATGGCGGCGAACAGCAGCATGAACAGGAAGTACAGGTACTCGGGAATGGTGCCGACCACCGAATCCTTGGTGATGCCGCTCATGAACAGCTTGTCCAGGCCGCCGATCACCGCCTGCAGCGAGCCGCCGTCGGTGAAGGTCAGGCTGTAGCCGTAGATGGCGAACAGCACCGACATCAGCGAGGCGGTGCAGAACACCTGCATGAGGATCGACAGCACGTTCTTGGTCCGCGCCATGCCGCCGTAGAACAGCGCCAGGCCGGGCAGCGTCATCAGCAATACCACCAGTGAGCAGAGCGCCACGAACGCCGTGTCGCCGCTGTTGATGGCGGGCGGCGCCTCGTCCGCCCAGGCGGCGACACTGCCCAACAGAAGGGAAAGGCCGAACATACCGCGGCCCACATGTGAAAACCGGATCATTGCCTGCTGCCTCCAACCGACGGGGAAATTGGCCGGACCTCTGTCGGAAGAGCGGCCCGGCTTCGCGCCCCGAGGAAGGAGGCCGGATCTGCGCCTTTATCTTCCTGTGGGGCAACTTTGTTTCCCTACAGGCATAGCAATTGGCCTGCCAAGGTCGAAGCAAGCGCTTACATTTCTACTAAGTCGTTGAACGGTAAACGCTTTATCTCGCGGTATAGAGAGGCAGTGGATATTGATGGCAAGTCATAGCGCATTTTCTTGGTGCGAATTTGATTTTCCTGCCAATCAATAAAGCAATGCGTTCACCAGGATGGTGCCCCGCCACCCCACGCCGTTCGTAGGATGGGTAGAGCGAAGCGAAACCCATGCGGTTGGCACTCGGGATTGATGGGTTTCGCAGGCTCGCGGAACGCCGCTCAACCCATCCTACGGACTTGGCCCAACCGAAAATAAAAAAGGCCGGCGATCGCTCGCCGGCCTTCGTTTACCGCCTCCGGAGTCAGTAGCCCTGACCCGGAATCCAGCTGGTGCCGGCAAGCGGCACGCGGGCCATGGCGGCGGCTTCCACGGTCAACGCCACCAGGTCCTCAGGGTCGAGGTTGTGCAGGTGGGATTTGCCGCAGGCCCGCGCCATGGTCTGGGCTTCCAGCACCAGCACGCGCAGGTAGTTGGCCAGGCGGCGGCCAGCTTCTACCGGGTCCAGGCGCTTGGACAGCTCCGGGTCCTGGGTGGTGATGCCCGCCGGGTCGCGGCCATTCTGCCAGTCGTCGTAGTAGCCGGCGGCGGAGCCGATTTTCTTCAACTCTTCGTCCAGGCGCGGATGGTTGTCGCCCAGGGCCACCAGGGCGGCGGTGCCGATGGCCACGGCGTCGGCCCCCAGCGCCATGGCCTTGGCCACGTCGGCGCCGTTGCGGATGCCGCCGGAGACGATCAGCTGCACCTTGCGGTGCATGCCCATCTCCTGCAGCGCCTGCACGGCTTGCGGGATGGCCGGGAGGATCGGGATGCCCACGTGCTCGATGAACACTTCCTGGGTGGCCGCGGTGCCGCCCTGCATGCCATCGAGGACGATTACGTCAGCGCCGGCCTTCACCGCCAGCTTGACGTCGTAGTACGGGCGGCTGGCGCCGATCTTCACGTAGATGGGCTTTTCCCAGTCGGTGATCTCGCGCAGTTCGGCGATCTTGATCGCCAGGTCGTCCGGGCCGGTCCAGTCGGGGTGACGGCAGGCGCTGCGCTGGTCGACGCCGATGGGCAAGGTACGCATGCCGGCGACGCGCTCGGTCACCTTCATGCCCAGCAGCATGCCGCCACCACCCGGCTTGGCGCCCTGGCCGAGGACGATCTCGATGGCATCGGCCTTGCGCAGGTCGTCGGGGTTCATGCCGTATCGCGACGGCAGGTACTGGTACACCAGATGCTGCGACTGGCCGCGCTCTTCCGGGGTCATGCCGCCGTCGCCGGTGGTGGTGCTGGTGCCGGCGATGCTGGCGCCACGGCCGAGGGCTTCCTTGGCGTTGGCGGACAGCGCGCCGAAGCTCATGCCGGCGATGGTCACCGGGATTTTCAGGTGGATCGGTTTCTTGGCGAAGCGGGTGCCGAGCACGACATCGGTGCCGCACTTCTCGCGGTAGCCTTCCAGCGGGTAGCGCGACACGGAGGCGCCGAGCAGCAGCAGGTCGTCGAAGTGCGGCAGCTTGCGCTTGGTGCCGCCGCCACGGATGTCATAGATGCCGGTTTCGGCGGCACGCTGGATTTCCTGGATGGTCAGGCGGTCGAAGGTGGCGGATTCGCGCAGCACCGGAGTGTGTTTTTCGCTCATGGAATTGTCCTCGCTACGGATCAGTACGCGGATGCGTTATCGACTTTGAAGTTGTACAGCTGGCGAGCCGAGCCGTAGCGCTTGAAGCTGGCCGGGTCTTCGTTGAAGCCCGCGCGGTTGAGCAGTTCCTGCAGTTCTTCCAGGTGCTCGGCGCGCATCTCTTTCTCGATGCAGTCCGAACCCAGCGACTTGACCGTGCCCTTCACGTAGATGCGGGTTTCGTAGAGCGAATCGCCCAGCGCATCGCCAGCATCGCCGCAGACCACCAGGCGCCCGGCCTGGGCCATGAAGCAGCTCATATGGCCGATGCTGCCGCCGACCACGATGTCGACGCCCTTCATGGAAATGCCGCAGCGCGCGCCGGCATCGCCCTCGATCACCAGCAGCCCGCCATGGGCGGTGGCGCCGGCGGCCTGGGAGGCACTGCCCTTCACCCGCACCGAGCCGGACATCATGTTCTCCGCTACGCCAACGCCGACGTTGCCGTGCACGGTGACGCTGGCCTTCTGGTTCATCCCCGCGCAGTAGTAACCGGCGTGACCTTGGATATCGATGCTCACGGCCTGGTTCACGCCCACGGCCAGGTTGTGCTTGCCGTCCGGGTGGGTGACGACCCACTCGCGGTCCTGCATTTCGCCATGCAGGGACTGGTTCAGTTCACGCACCGAGGCAGTGGAAAGATCAACGGTTTTCATAGTTCAGCTCCTCAGGCGCGTTCCCAGATGTACATGGTGGCCGGCTCCGGCTCCCACACTTTGGCTTTGTCGATGCCGGGCAGACTGGCCAGCGCCTGGTACTCGGAGGCCATGGCCACGTAGTCGTCGGTCTCGGCGAGGATGGCCGGCTTGCAGGCAATCGGGTCGCGGATCACCGCGAAGCCATTGCGGGTGCCGATGGCAAAGGTGAAGAAGCCGTCGAGGTCTTCCAGGGAGTGGTCCAGCGCTTCCTTCAGGCTGTCGCCCTGTTGCAGGCGCCAGGTCAGGTAGCCGGCGGCGACTTCGGTGTCGTTCTCGGTTTCGAAGGTGATGCCCTGGCGCTTGAGCTCCTGGCGCAGGCGGAAGTGGTTGGAGAGCGAGCCGTTGTGCACCAGGCAGAGGTCGGCGCCGGTGGAGAATGGGTGGCTGCCTTCCATGGTCACGGCGCTTTCGGTGGCCATGCGGGTGTGGCCGATGATGTGGCTGCCTTTCATGTTCGCGAGGCCGAAGCGCTCGGAGATTTCCTTCGGCAGGCCCATGCCCTTGAGGATCTCGATGCTTTGGCCGGCACTCATGATGCGTACGTCGGGGGCGAGGTCAGCGAGGGCGGCGCGTACGCGCTCTTCATCGCAGTTGACCTTGAGCACGGCGGCGCTGGCGTTCTGGAACCAGTCCAGCGAGCAACCCAGGCGGCCTTCCAGCGCGCCCATCAGGTGCTTCCAGCCGTAGTCGGCCTCGATGGCCTGCAGGGTCAGCTTGACCCAGCCGTCGGCCACTTCATCGCCGTAGATGGCGAAGCCGGCGCTGTCCGGACCACGGTCGGTCATGGCTTCGAGCATGGGTTCGAACAGTTTGCCGAGCTGGCCTTCCAGCTCGGGCTTCTTCAGGTAAAGACCTACGATTCCGCACATGGCGTGTCTCCTCGGGGCAGGTAAATGGGCGACGGGCTGTCAGAAAAATTCGGTGTAGCGCTGGATCTCCCAGTCGGAGACGTGGCGGCTGTACTCCACCCACTCCATGCGCTTCTGCTTGATGAATTCGTCGACGATTTCGGGGCCGAGCACCTCGCGGAACAGCGGGTCGGCTTCCAGGGCGTCGGTGGCTTCCTTGAGCGACTGCGGCAGGGTCTTGATGCCGCGCGCGGCGATCTCTTCGAGGCTCAGGTTGTAGAGGTTCTCGTTGCAGATGGTGTCCGGCTCCAGCTGACGGTCGATGCCGTCCAGGCCGGCGGCGATGATCGCGGCGGTGACCAGGTAGGGGTTGCAGCCGGCGTCAGGCAGGCGGAATTCCAGGCGGCCGTAGGGCACGCGGACCATGGCCGAGCGGTTGTTGGCGCCGAAGGCAATGAAAGCCGGCGCCCAGGTCGCACCGGACAGCGAGCGCCCCACCACCAGGCGCTTGTAGGAGTTGACCGTGGGCGCGGCGAAGGCGCACAGGGCCGGGCCGTGGGCCAGCAGGCCGGCGGCGAAGTGATAGGCCAGTTTCGACAGGCCCATGCCACTGGGGTCGTTCGGGTCGTGGAAGAGGTTCTTGTTGCTGGCGCTGGCGATGGACAGGTGGAAGTGCATGCCGTTGCCGGCGCGCTTCGGGTCGGGCTTGGGCATGAAGGAGCAGATCATGCCCATGTCGTTGGCGATCTCGCCGGCGGCCATGCGGAAGAAGGTGAAGCGGTCCGCCGATTCCATGGCGTCGCTGTAGGTGTAGTTGATCTCGAACTGGCCGTTCGCGTCCTCGTGGTCGATCTGGTAGATGTCGAAGCCCACCGGTTGCAGGGCTTCGGTCAGGCGCTCGAGGAACTCGCGGGAGCGCGACAGGCCTTTGTAGTCGTAGCAGGGCTTGTCCAGATTGTCGGTGGCGTCCACCAGTTGCAGCTTGCCGTCAGCGCCACGGCGGAACAGGCTGAATTCCGGCTCCAGGCCGGTGTTCAGGGTCCAGCCCTTGTCGGTCAGACGCTGGACCTGTTGTTGCAGCACGTAGCGGGTGTCGTACGCCCAGGGTTTGCCTTCTACATGACCGATGCACACCACCCGGCCGTAGCCCGGCTGCCAGGGCACCGGGATCAGGGTGGAGAGATCGCCCCGGGCCATGAAGTCCGGCCCATG
This sequence comes from Pseudomonas sp. BN415, assembly GCF_029871195.1. NCBI lineage: Bacteria > Pseudomonadati > Pseudomonadota > Gammaproteobacteria > Pseudomonadales > Pseudomonadaceae > Pseudomonas > Pseudomonas sp. BN415. Next base: position 4,961 of record NZ_SSOK01000041.1, on the reverse strand, counting down.
CGGTTCCATGCCCATGCCGCAGATGGCGAAGCCGGCGAACCCGGCGCCGTCCTCGGCCACCGCCTTGAGGCCGGAAATCGGCACGGACTTGGTCTTCGCGGCGCCGTGGATATCGACGAACTGGGCCAGCACGTACTTGATGCCGTGCTGGTCGATGATGCGCTGCGTTTCAGTTGGCAACATGGGTCTTCACTCCTGGAAAAGGGCAAGGCGGTCGTTGGATGGCAGGCGATCGAAGACAGGGCGGCGCACGACTGCCACCGGGGTCCGGATCGTCTGAATGAGCAGGTAGCGGTCGGGCTTTTTCATTGAATTCCACACAGGAAACTTAGTTTCCCATCAGGAATGCAAGCGGCTTGCCAATCTGAAAGGCGCGCAGAGGAAGAACTCGGTTTGGGGCCGAGCTACTGTTTATATGGGAAAATCCTTTTCACTGTGGGAAAGTCCCGTGTCGCCATCCGGAGCGGGACGCCCGGACTCGCACTTTCTCAGTGCGAAATTTACTTTCTTGAACTGAAATCGTGCAGGACTCACCGCCCATGACCACCGAGACCCCTCCCCGCCTCCGTCTGGAGCAGTACCTGGGCATGCAGATCAAGCGCCAGCGCCAGGCGCAGGAACTGAAACTGGCGGACGTGGCCCGTATCGCCGGAATCAGCCAGGGCATGTTGAGCAAGATCGAGAACGCCCAGGTCTCCACCAGCCTGGATACCTTGAGCCGCCTCTGCGACGTGCTGGGCATGCCCATGTCCAAGCTGTTCAGCCAGTACGACCAGCCCGACGGCAACGCCATCCTGGTGAAGTCCGGCGAAGGCATGGAAGTGGTGCGCCGCGGCACCGAGAAAGGCCACACCTACCACCTGCTCAACCACACCCGTGGGCCGAAGAAAAACTTCGAGGCCTACATGGTGAGCATGGATGACGCCAGCGAAGAGTTCCCCACCTTCGCCCACCCCGGCACCGAGTTCCTCCACCTGCTGGAAGGCGAACTGGTGTACCGCCACGGCAACCAGCTGTACCACATGCAAGCCGGCGACAGCCTGACCTTCGACGGCGACGTGCCCCACGGGCCGGAGAAGCTGCTGCAGGTGCCGATTCGACTGCTTTCGGTGATGAACTACGGCAGTGAGTGAACGCCGGCCCTCGCGAGGTAGGCTTGGCGTGGGCTTGGAGTTTGGGCGTTGCTGCGCGAGGTGCTTCATCAGTCCGATGAAGTTTGAGCGGCGATATGCGAACAGTAGCGCTTAACGATCAGCTTCGGGACAGACCATCACTCATTCGCTCGGGCCTTTGTCGCCCTCCTCGACCTTGCCCTTTGCCGCAGCCCGAAGAGTTGCAGTTCCGCTGAGCGGACCGCTTTGCTTGCGTTGAGGCTTGGCGCCGCGAGCCGGTGTTCTGGAAACAGGTTGCGGCTGCCCAAGCGGCGGCGCGAAAGTGGTCCTGGTCGCCATGCACAGCCCCAGGCGCAGCCCGAACTTCCGCAGAATGCCGTCGATGGTGTTAATGGTCGGATTACCCTTGTCCTTCTCCATCTGGTACAGGGCCTTGGTCGACAGGGCACACATGGTAGCGAAGGTGTCCTGGTCGAGACCGGTCACCTCAAGCCGCAGTCGGCGAATAGCCGTTCCCAGGGTTTCCTCCCCCATCGCGTGCCGCATCATGATGTCGTCAATGAGCCGCTTGCGCTCTTCGTTGGTGATCGTTTTCATCGAAGACCCCATTCAGCCAGGCGCTTATCCAGATTGTTCAGCGGGATGGACGGCGCGCTTCTGATTTCCGCAGGAAGTTCGACCAGCAAATCCGGCAGAGCCCGAAACAGCTCAGCGGTTCCGCGCAGCCGCTCGAAGAGAATGTCCGGGCTGATCCAGTCCCCGAAGTACCCGCAGATCGCTCTCCAGTCCGGGTTCCCCAAATGCTCGGGCGCCCACTTGGTCACTCGAGTGACCCCTTCCGGGTCGAGCACCATCGGAGCGAGGTCGTAGATCGGCGCCAGCTCGAATCTGCCCCGATACCTGAAAATGGCTGTGTTGCGCCCATGGTTGTCCGAGTTCCCAAGGACACGGTTGAGCAAGTCGCGCCGCAGGTACTCGCAAACCAGCTCCTCGATCTCGCTGCCCTGGCCATTCTCGCGCCACAGGTAGATCAAGCGGCTGAGCACGTCCTCATGATTCATCCTCGAACCAGGCACCGTGTTCTCACACACCGAATAGATCGACTCGACCGGAATCCTTTCCACCGCGCCATTGTCGGCTCGCCGATCGAAGCGTGGCATCCACAGGCTCGGCTTGTCGGCCTCTTCAAGCACAAGCCCATCCGTGGATATCGTATTCAAACCGAGCTGCGAGATCGCTTTGTAGTAGTGGTACTCGGCTCGCAAGATGTTCTTGTCGCGCTCTGTAACCTGGTTGCGAGCAAACTTCACCAGCCAATGGCGGCGCGCAAGCGCGTCAGGGAGCATGGCATCGGCATAAAGAGCCCCATCCACTCCCTCGACCATAATCACCTTCGGCGCCTCTCCTTGCGCCCCCGTGGCACCGCCCAGAGCAGCGCCCGATTCGTAGGCGTACTCGAGGAAGTCATTCGTTCTGTCTACAACCTCCTGGCGCGGGAAGGCTTCCACGCGCGACGGGTCGATGCATTCGAAGGACTCCTTCACGCGCAGGTGCCCGATAGGCGACGGAGTGCAGCGCCCCAGGAGGAAGAAATCCATGTCCATTCCATCGGGTTTTTCGCCAGCGAATCGGCGCATCAGCGACTTGCGGGCAGCACCAGCCGGAATGATGTCGTAGACAAATGCGGGATACCCTTTGCTATCGACGTGGTTCCAGTTCAGCGGAAGGTTCACGCTGATGGCCGGCTCGAATAGCGTCTCCATCTGCTCGATGAAGTCGAGCAAGTAGGGCTGCTCGTAGGACACACTGCACGGCGACTCCTGGGCCTTCACAAGGTCGGAGACAGAAAGCACCATGGCATCGCGCCAATGGCCTTCAACGTAGGTCTGGATCGTGAGATGTCCTGGCATGGCGTACGCAAGCTAATCGGAACTATGATACCGAATAATGTAGTTCATCTCTCAGTTTCCAGCAATATAGTTCCGATTAACACAGAACAAGCACGATAAATCGGCATTAAAATACCGAACAAGCCAGCCTGCCTCCTGATGAGGCTGGCGGACGTGGCACCGAAAAGGGCCGCACCCTCGCCCACCCCGGCACCCCGTTCTACCACCTGCAAGCCGGCGACAGCCTGACCTTCGAAGGCGACGTGCCCCACGGTCTGGAAAAGCTGCTGCAGGTGCCGATCCGTTTGCTGTCGGTGATGAACTACGGCAGTGAGTGATCGCCGGCCCTCGCGAGGTGGGCTCGGCGTGGAATGGGCTTGGGGGACGGGCAGACAAGAGCCCGGTCCCGGTATTGGCGACGGGTAGAGACCGGCCACAAGCGGACCTGGATCGGCCCGACAAATTCCCACCTGATTCTTCCTCACGCGCTTTCTCTCGGCTTACGACCGAAGCGACGCTCCACGTGATTAGCCTGCGCCAATCGGTGCTGTAGCGCCGTGCCCAACAAATTGCATGCGAGGCTTAACCTTAAAGTTAAGTTAAACGTCAGGGTTTCCGCGCCCGGCCGACTTGGCGGCTGCACACATGGGTTCCTGAGGCAAGAACATCATCACGATGCGGAGACGAACAGACATGAATTTCAGAAACCTAGCGGCAGTGGCAGGGATTCTCCTGAACACCATCAGGGAAACCGATAAATCGGTGGTCTTCGAGATACTCGACAGCCAGATGAGGAAAATCGATGTCACCCTCGAGACGGAGAAGCTCAGCGAGCTTTCCAACGAGGTTGACCTGGTCACCAACAGCTTCACCAACATCGGTCACAGTGGCGAGCTCAATTACGGCTATGCGATTTCTCGCCAACTGAGCCACGCCTCCAGCAGCGACGAGAGCTCGGTGAAGCTGGTACTGAGCGACGGCAGCAGCTCACGTCGGCGGGTGCAGGAAGTCTGTTTTCAGCGGGAAGCGCTCGGGGCTGAGGTACCATGCTGAGCCGAAACCTCCGTCGAACCCTCTGGCTGCTTATGTCCTCCAACGCGCTGTACACCGACCTGTCCACCTATTACGACCTGATGTGCGCCGACATCGACTACCGGGCGCAGAGCCACAGCGTGCGCCGGCTGCACCAGATATTCGGCAATCAGGGGCGCAGGCACCTGGATCTCGCCTGTGGCACCGGGCCGCACGTGCGCCATTTCCTCGACTTCGGCTACCGCAGCGCCGGCCTGGACATCAATCAGCCAATGCTGAATATCGCCCAGCTGCGCTGCCCCGAGGCACAGTTCAGTCGGCAGGACATGGCGAGCTTCCGAGTAGACGAGCCGCTGGATCTGATCACCTGCTTCCTTTACTCGATCCATTACAACGCCGGGCTGGAGCAGCTGCGGGCGTGCCTGGCCTGCGTGCACGGCGCGCTTGAGGAGAACGGTGTGTTCTGCTTCAACACGGTGGACAAGCGACAGATCGACAACCGCTCATTTGTGCGCCACACCGTGGAGCACGAAGGCAGCCACTTCACCTTCGGTTCCGGCTGGTACTACAGCGGCGAGGGCGAGCAGCAGGCGCTGCGCCTCAGCATCGAGAAGACCACGGCGGGTGTGACCCAGACCTGGCAGGACGAACACGCCATGGTCGCCTTGAGTTTCACCGAGCTTGAGCAACTATTGCAGCCGCACTTCGAGGTGCACGTCTTCGAGCATGACTACGAACGGATTACCCCCTGGGGCGGCACGTCCGGGAATGCATTGTTTGTCTGCGTGAAGCGCTAAGAACCGGCCAACGATCTCTTGGTCGTTGGCGCAGGAACAGCTGCAAGCTGGCCAATTTGGCTGTCAGTGAATCGTAGGGAAACGCTCTTTCACCAATGCCTGAGCCTGATGGGCCATCTGGTCGAGCAGGC
>NZ_SSOK01000040.1:97578-97798 GCF_029871195.1 Pseudomonas sp. BN415 | reverse complement strand
CGGCGAGAGGGGCCATCCATGGCCCCACACGCCTCTCGCGGCATCCATGCCGCTCGTCCCCCTACACAACGATTCCGCTCGGCCTCCTGAAGGGGCGTAGTCGCTGACTCACCTTGCCTGCCTGGTATCAGGCCCGTGTGGGCTTCAGGATGCTTCGTGCCTCGCCAGCGCGAGTCACCCCTCTCCCTCCGGGAGAGGGGCTGGGGCGGGCCGCGTTCGG
>NZ_SSOK01000040.1:0-97563 GCF_029871195.1 Pseudomonas sp. BN415 | reverse complement strand
GGCTGGCGCGGAAGCCTCGAAGGTCTGCACTAGAGCACTTCCTTCATCGTTGCAACAACTAACGCAGACATAGCCATTTCAATCGCCAGGCAGGCGAAGGTCTGTCCTGCAAGGTCAGCCGGTACAGCTGCGCCGTCTTTGGCGAATGAAGTTGCCCCTTCAAGATGATTGGACCTAGCGCCGGTACAGGCTCGGCGACTGCCCGCTCCAGCGCTGGAAAGCATGGCGGAAGCTCGCGGTTTCGCTGTAGCCGAGTTGCTCGGCGATCAGGTAGATCGGCAGGTCGGTCTGCACCAGCAGTTGGCGCGCCTTGTCGTAGCGCACCTCGTCCAGCAGGCGCTGGAAGCTGGTGTTCAACTGCTGCAGGTGGCGTCGCAGGGTGCGTTCAGAACGGTGCAACTGGCGCGCCACGCTATCCAGGTCGCAGGCTTCACGCAGATTACCGGCCAAGTGTTGGCGAATCTGGTCGAGCACGTCGTGGCGGCTGTTGAGCTGAGCGTTCAGTTTCAGGCACTGCTGCATGCCGTAGTGGCAGGTCACCGGGTCACTCAGTGGCAAAGTCCGATCCAGCAGGACCGCGTCGAAACACAGGGCATTGCGGGGGGCGCCGAACTCTATTGGGCAGCCGAGCATCTTTTCGTAACTGGCGGCGTGCAGGGGCGGTCGATAGGCCAGGCAGACACGCGTCGGGTGAACGCCCTCGCCAAGCAGGTCCTGCACTACGGTGAGGAGCGAGGTCAGGCAGAGTTCGCTGTTGAACACCGTCAGCTCTGGCGCGTAGCGATAGCCGCTGGCCGACAGGCATGCCTCGTCGCCGTCCACTTCCAGGCTCAACTTGAAATAAGTGCCCAGCAGTGCTGGATGCCCGAGCGCCAGTGTGAGGGCGTCGCGCAGGGTGCGGCTGGCGAGCATGGTGTAGCCAAGCATGCCGTAGGCCGAAACGTGCATGCGCAGGCCGAGAGACAGGCCCAGCGCCGGGTCCCGCGTGCAGGCCAGGGCGTTGGCGAAGACGCGTAACTCCTGGGCGTGGCTGATGAGCTTTTCAGGGGTGTCGAGGTCCGCGCAGGCGACGCCGCTGCCGTCCAGCAGGCGCGCACGATCGATTCCGCTGCTGGCCAGGGTGGCCACGGCAAGGGCAATGGTGTGCAAGGTGGTGAGTGCGCGCTCTTCCGGTAGCAGCGAGGTGCCCATGTCCGTCCCCTTTTGTAACGCCCGCCCTGCCTGGTTCGCGGGCTTTAAGCTTCAATTCAGGTAGTAGGCCCGTGCGCTCTGTATCCTTCGGCGCGTCCTGAACCCCAGAGTCCTGATCGATGCGCTCACTCCTGACCCCGTGGCGGCTGGTTGCCGCTGTTCTGCTCCTGCTGCTGGTGCTGCTCGGCGTTGCCGCCCAGCAGTTCCGACTATTCGAGCGGGGTCTGTTTGTCCTGCAAGAATGGCGCCACGCCTCCGAATGGCGGGAGCGCTCGATCTGGTTGCCGGACTATCGCGTAGCCGTTGAGGCCCAGCCTATCGAGGGGCTTTCGGATGATGTCTCCGCGCTGACCTACGATCCTGATCGGCACAGTCTGTTCACCGTTACCAACCAGCGTCCGGAGATTATTGAGCTGTCCCTGGATGGGCATCTGATCCGGCGCGTCCAGTTGGTGGGGTTCGGTGACCCGGAGGCCATCGAGTACATCAGCAAGGGCGTCTACGTGATTACCGACGAGCGCCTGCAGCGACTGATCAAAGTACGGCTCGATGAGAACACTACCTCCATTGATGCCAGCCAGTCGCAGCAGTTGTCCCTGGGCATCGGTCTCTCCGGCAACAAGGGATTCGAGGGCTTGGCCTACGATTCCGTCGGGCAGCGCCTGTTCGTGGCCAAGGAGCGCGACCCGGTGCGAATCTACGAGATCCACGGTTTCCCCCATACCAATCCGGACAAGCCGTTCGCGGTGCATGTGGTGGATGATCCAAAGCGCGATGCCCGCCTTTTTGTGCGCGACCTTTCCAGCCTGCAATACGATGAGCGCAGCGGCCACTTGCTGGCGCTGTCGGACGAGTCGCGGCTGGTACTGGAGCTGAATGCCGATGGGCGCCCAATCAGCACGCTTTCGCTGCTGCGCGGCATGCACGGCCTGCAGCGCGGGGTGCCGCAGGCCGAAGGGGTTGCCATGGACAACGATGGCAACCTCTACCTGGTCAGCGAACCGAACCTCTTCTACGCGTTCCGCAAACAGACCGGCGACTGATCAGCTCTCGTCGTTGAGGGCGGCATCCGGGGCGTTGTTCTTCACCGAGTCGATGCCAGCGCTGGCGCTGGCGGCGCTGGCGTACATCTGGCTCTGGCCGATGACCTGGCCGTTGGTGGCCTTGAGCACGAAGTAGAACTTGCCGTTGCTGGCAGTCTTGCTCTCGAAAGCACCGTCACGAACTGCGTTCTTGCGCACCGAATCGATGCCGTTCAAGGCAGAATCCTTGGCCTTGTACAGCTCGCTGGTGAGGATGGTCTCGCCGTTCCCGGCGTTGAGATTGAAGTGGAACTGGCCATCATTGGCCTTCTTCAGGTGGAATTTCCCGGCCATGGGGTGTCTCCTGATCCGGTGGCTGTGGACGGCGCCGAAGGGCGCCGTAGCCAACAAATCTAGACGGTTTCCCGCAGACCGGGATTCGGCTCAGGCAGTGAGGCTCTTCACGCCATTCTTGGTGCCGAGCAGCAGCAGGTCCGCCGGGCGGGCGGCGAACAGGCCGTTGGTGACCACGCCGACGATGTTGTTGATCTGCTCTTCCAGCTTTACCGGGCTGTCGATCTGCAGGTTGTACACGTCGAGGATGATGTTGCCGTTGTCGGTCAGCACCCCTTCACGGTAGACCGGATCACCGCCCAGCTTCACCAGTTGGCGGGCGACGTGGCTGCGGGCCATGGGGATGACTTCCACCGGCAGAGGGAAGGCGCCGAGCAGCGGAACCAGCTTGCTCTCGTCGGCGATGCAGATGAAGGTCTTGGCCACCGCGGCAACGATCTTCTCGCGGGTCAGCGCGGCGCCGCCGCCCTTGATCAGCTCAAGGCGCTCGTTGCTCTCGTCGGCGCCATCGACATAGAACTCGAGGTCGCTGACGCTGTTCAGGTCGTATACCGGGATGCCATGGCCCTTCAGGCGCTGGGCGGTGGCTTCGGAGCTGGCGACTGCACCGTCGAAGGCCATCTTGTGTCGGGCCAGCAGGTCAATGAAAAAGTTGGCTGTGGAGCCGGTGCCGACACCGACGATGCTCTTCTCATCGAGCTTGGGGAGGATGAAGTCGATGGCGGCCTGGGCGACGGCCTGCTTGAGCTGGTCCTGGGTCATGCTGTGGAGGTCCGATTGGGAGGGAGTCGAAGGCGCGAATTATAGCCGGTCGGCGGGGCAAAACCCCGTATTCTCTGTGGTCGCCCGACGAATCCCTGCGGTAGACTCGCGGCTTCCGTGAAGCGCCCGCCAGTGAAGCCCGATGCTCGAAGAATACGTGAAGAAGACCCTGACCTCGCGCGTCTACGACGTCGCCGTGGAAACCCCGTTGCAGGCTGCCCGCCAGCTCACTGAGCGCCTGGGCAACCAGGTTCTCCTCAAGCGCGAGGACTTGCAGCCGGTCTATTCCTTCAAGATCCGCGGGGCTTACAACAAGATGGCCCAGTTGACTCCCGAGGAACTGGCCCGTGGCGTGGTCACCGCATCGGCCGGCAACCATGCCCAGGGCGTGGCCCTGGCGGCTCGTGAACTGGGCATCAAGGCCACTATCGTGATGCCGCGCACCACTCCGGAGCTGAAAGTGCAGGGCGTACGCGCCCGCGGCGGCAAGGTGGTGTTGCATGGCGATGCCTTCCCCGACGCCCTGGCCCACTCGCTGAAGCTGGTGGAGGAGAAAGGCTACGTCTACATCCACCCCTACGATGACCCGGAAGTGATCGCTGGCCAGGGCACCGTGGCCATGGAGATCCTCCGCCAGCACCCGGGGCGTCTGGACGCCATCTTCGTGCCGGTGGGTGGAGGTGGCCTGGTGGCCGGCATTGCCGCCTTCGTCAAATACCTGCGCCCCGAGGTGAAGGTGATCGGCGTCGAGCCGGACGACTCCAACTGCCTGCAGGCCGCCATGGCCGCTGGTGAGCGCGTGGTGCTCGGCCAGGTCGGGCTGTTTGCCGATGGCGTTGCCGTTGCGCAAATCGGCCAGCACACCTTCGACATCTGCAAACAGCATGTGGATGAAGTGATCACCGTCAGCACGGACGAGATCTGCGCGGCGATCAAGGACATCTACGACGATACCCGCTCCATCACTGAGCCCGCCGGCGCCCTAGCCGTTGCCGGGATCAAACGCTACGTGGAGCGCGAAGGCGTGCGTGACCAGACCCTGGTAGCCATCGACTCCGGCGCCAACATCAACTTCGACCGCCTGCGCCACGTGGCCGAGCGCGCCGAACTGGGCGAGAAGCGCGAAGCCATTATCGCCGTGACCATCCCGGAGCGGCCGGGCAGCTTCAAGGCCTTCTGCGAGGCCATTGGCAAGCGCCAGATCACCGAATTCAACTACCGCTACAACACCGACGCCGAGGCGCACATCTTCGTCGGTGTGCAGACTCACCCGGAAACCGACCCACGCGCGGTGCTGGTGGAGAATCTGCGCGGCCAGGGCTTCCCGGTGCTGGACCTGACCGACAACGAACTGGCCAAGCTGCATATCCGCCACATGGTCGGCGGCCACGCGGTACGTATCAGTGACGAGATGGTGTTCCGCTTCGAGTTCCCCGAGCGTCCAGGCGCTCTTTTCAACTTCCTCAACAAACTCGGCGGGCGCTGGAACATCACGATGTTCCACTACCGCAACCACGGTGCTGCCGACGGCCGCGTTGTCGCTGGCTTGCAGGTGCCGGTCGAAGAGCGTTCCCTGGTGCATGCCGCACTGGACGAGATCGGCTACCCCTATTGGGATGAAAGCGACAACCCGGCCTACCAACTCTTCCTCGGCTGAGACTGGCACTGGGGCGCAGGAACGGGCTGCTGCTAGGCTTTCTGGCAGCCGCTCATGCTGACAAGGACCTGTTCCATGGAAAACTACCTTCTGTTCCGCATTCTCCACGGCCTGGCCACGCTGTTGTTCTTCGGCGGCCTGACAGGGCTCGCCTGGTATGGCTGGCGCAGCTTCCGCTCCGGCGACTCCGCGCTGATCGGCCCGAGCCTGCGGCGCATTCTGCTGATCGGCGTGCCGCTGTTGATCCTTGCTGCGGTCTCCCTGCCGGTCAGTGGCTGGTGGATGGTCAACTTGGCCGGACTGCCGTTGGGCCAGACCTGGCTGCTGGGTGGGGCCATCCTCTATCTGTTTGGTTGCATTGCCTGGCTTCTGCTGTTCGGTCGCGTCGCGAAGCTGCGTGAGCAGGCCATGGCCGAAGGCGGCGCGGCGTCGGCCGCTGCGCAGCGCAGCCTCAAGTTCGGCGCCGCCTATGGCCTGATCGGCCTGCTGCTGTTCTTGTCCGTGCTGGCGTTGATGCTGGCCAAGCCGCTCTGATGCGGTGCTCGCTTCGGGCATGACCCTCTATTTCCTGCTCAAGACCGCCCATGGCCTGCTGGCTGCCGTGCTGCTCGGCACGGCACTGGCTGGGCTGTTCTTCGCCCTTCGTGCGTGGAAAAGCGGTGAACTTCGGCAGTTAGCTGCCACCTTCTCCTCGCTGGTGAGGTTGGAGATCTGGTTCATCGGCAGCTCCGCCGTATTGCTGCCGTTGAGTGGCCTGGCCCTTGCCAAGGTGGGGGGCTGGCCCCTGGGGCAGCTTTGGCTGCTTTGGAGTGTCGGGCTTTACCTGCTGGCGGCACTTTGCTGGCTGCCGCTCCTGTGGCTGCAGGTGCGCATCCGTAATCTGGCGCGCCGGGCCTTGCGAGACGGCGAACCCATCGCCTCGCAGGTTGCTGGCCATGTGGCATTGCGCTGCTGGCTGGCGGTCGTGGCGCTGGTGCTGTTGGTGGCGGTTTATGTGCTGATGGTGGTCAAGCCGCTCTAGCCGCGCAGGGACATCATTGGCCAGCCGCGTCGTTCCGCTTCGGCGCGCAGCTTCCGGTCCGGGTCCACGGCGACCGGATAGGTCACCTGCTCCAGCAGCGGCAGGTCGTTCAGCGAGTCGCTATAGAAGCTGCTGCCATCCAGATTGAAGCGGTTCTCTGCGAGCCAGCGTGCCAGGCGGGTTACCTTGCCTTCGCGGAAGCAGGGCACGTCGGTGGTGCGCCCGGTGTAGCGGCCGTCGGCCATTTCGCACTCGGTGGCCAGCAGGGTTTCGACGCCCAGGCGCTGGGCGATGGGGGCGGTGACGAAGCGGTTGGTGGCCGTGATGATCAGCAGCTTGTCGCCGGCGGCGCGGTGCTCGGCCAGAAGGGCTTCGGCCTTGGGCAGGATGATGGGTTCGATGCAGTCGCGCATGAACTCGCGGTGCCACTGGTCGAGCTGAGCCATTTCCGTGCGGCCGAGGATTTCCAGGCTGAAGTTCAGGTAGTCCTGGATGTTCAGGCGGCCAGCCAAGTAGTCCTGATAGAACTCATCGTTGCGCGCCTTGTAGGCAACTCCGTCGAGGATGCCGCGCTCGCACAGGTAATCGCCCCAGGCATGGTCGCTGTCACCGGCCAGCAGTGTGTTATCAAGGTCGAATAGAGCCAGGCGCACGTCGTCGTTCCTTACTGCAGTGCTTCGAAGGGCGGCCAGAATAGCTGCTTTCGTGGGGGCTGCCCATTGCGCGAAAGGCTCGCATTGCTGCGTTTGCGGCCTTTATGGAACAATGCCGGAACATGCGTTTGCGAGGTTGAGTGCCGTGATCGATTCCGATGGTTTTCGCCCAAATGTCGGCATCATTCTCGCCAATGATGTCGGGCAGGTGCTTTGGGCCCGGCGTATCAATCAGGATGCCTGGCAGTTCCCGCAAGGCGGGATCAATCCGCGGGAGACGCCTGAGGAGGCTCTTTTTCGGGAATTGAACGAAGAAGTTGGCCTGGAAGAGCAGGATGTGAAGATTCTTGCCTGCACTCGCGGCTGGTTGCGCTATCGTCTGCCCCAACGCCTGGTGCGCTCCAACAGCCAACCGCTGTGCATCGGCCAGAAACAGAAGTGGTTCCTGCTGCGTTTGCAGTCGGATGAGAACAAGGTACGGATGGATCTGACCGGCAAGCCCGAGTTCGATGGCTGGCGCTGGGTCAGTTACTGGTACCCGTTGGGTCAGGTGGTGACCTTCAAGCGTGAAGTTTATCGCCGAGCCCTCAAGGAACTAGCACCGCGCCTCCTGGCGCAAGACTGACCCGGAGAAAGGCTGCCTAGCCATGCTCAACACGCTGCGCAAGATCGTCCAGGAAGTGAACGCCGCCAAGGATCTGAAGGCGGCGTTGGCGATCATTGTGCAACGTGTCAAGGAGGCCATGGGTAGCCAGGTCTGCTCGGTCTACCTGTTGGATCCAGAGACCAACCGTTTCGTGCTCATGGCCACCGAAGGCCTGAACAAACGCTCCATTGGCAAGGTCAGCATGGCCCCCAACGAAGGCCTCGTCGGCCTGGTGGGCACCCGTGAAGAGCCGCTGAACCTCGAGCACGCCGCCGATCACCCCCGCTACCGTTACTTCGCCGAAACCGGCGAAGAGCGCTTTGCTTCCTTCCTTGGCGCGCCGATCATCCACCACCGCCGGGTGATGGGCGTCCTGGTGGTGCAGCAAAAGGAGCGACGCCAGTTCGACGAGGGCGAAGAAGCCTTCCTCGTCACCATGAGTGCGCAACTCGCTGGTGTTATCGCCCATGCCGAGGCCACCGGTTCCATCCGCGGCCTGGGGCGCCAGGGCAAGGGCATCCAGGAAACCAAGTTTGTCGGGGTGCCGGGTGCTCCTGGCGCTGCCGTGGGCAAGGCCGTGGTGGTGCTGCCGCCAGCCGACCTGGAAGTTGTGCCTGACCGAACGGTCGATGACATCGAAGCCGAGGTCGAGCGCTTCAAGCAGGCCCTGGAGGCGGTGCGCGAAGACATGCGCCGGCTTTCCAGCAAGCTGGAAACCCAGCTGCGCCCCGAAGAGCGCGCGCTCTTCGATGTTTACCTGATGATGCTCGACGACGCCTCCATCGGCATGGAGGTCAAGCGTGTGATCCGCACCGGCCAGTGGGCCCAGGGCGCGCTGCGTCAGGTGGTGATGGAGCACGTCACCCGCTTCGAGCTGATGGACGACGCCTATCTGCGCGAACGTGCTTCCGACGTCAAGGACCTCGGTCGCCGTCTGCTTGCGTATCTGCAGGAGGAGCGCAAACAGAATCTGGTCTACCAGGAGAACACCATCCTGGTCAGCGAGGAACTGTCACCGGCCATGCTCGGCGAAGTGCCGGAAGGCAAACTGGTGGGGTTGGTGTCGGTACTGGGCTCGGGCAACTCCCACGTCGCCATCCTCGCCCGCGCCATGGGCATTCCAACCGTGATGGGTGTGGTCGACCTGCCGTATTCCAAGGTCGACGGCATCGAAATGATCGTCGACGGCTACCACGGCGAAGTCTTCACCAACCCCTCGACTGAGCTGCGCAAGCAGTACAGCGATGTGGTGGAGGAGGACCGCCAACTGGTCAAGGGCCTGGAGGCATTGCGCAGCCTGCCCTGTGAAACCCTGGATGGCTACCGCATGCCGCTCTGGGTCAACACTGGTCTGCTCGCCGACGTCACCCGCGCCCAGGAGCGCGGTGCCGAGGGCGTTGGCCTGTATCGCACCGAAGTGCCGTTCATGATCAACGAGCGCTTCCCCAGCGAAAAAGAGCAGCTTGCCATCTACCGCGAGCAGCTCGCCGCGTTCCACCCGCTGCCGGTGACCATGCGTACCCTGGATATCGGCGGAGACAAGGCGCTGTCCTATTTTCCGATCAAGGAAAGCAACCCTTTCCTCGGCTGGCGCGGCATCCGCGTTACCCTCGACCACCCGGAAATCTTCCTGGTCCAGGTGCGTGCCATGCTCAAGGCAAGTGAAGGCCTGGACAACCTGCGCATCCTGCTGCCGATGATCTCCGGCACCCATGAGCTGGAAGAGGCTCTGCACCTGATCCACCGAGCCTGGGGTGAGGTGCGCGACGAGGGCGTGGACATTCCCATGCCGCCGATTGGCGTGATGATCGAGATCCCCGCTGCCGTCTACCAGACCAAGGAGTTGGGGCGCCAGGTGGACTTCCTTTCTGTAGGCTCCAACGACTTGACCCAATACCTGCTGGCGGTTGATCGCAACAACCCGCGCGTGGCTGACCTTTACGACTACCTGCACCCGGCCGTGCTCCAGGCGCTGAAGAAGGTAGTGGATGACGCGCACGCCGAGGGCAAGCCGGTGAGCATCTGTGGCGAGATGGCCGGTGATCCGGCGGCCGCCGTGCTGCTGTTGGCCATGGGCTTCGACAGCCTGTCGATGAATGCTACCAACCTGCCGAAAGTGAAGTGGTTACTGCGCCAGGTCACCATGAGCAAGGCCAGGGAATTGCTGGCGCAATTGCTGGCGATCGACAACCCGCAGGTTATCCACAGCTCGCTGCATCTCGCCCTGCGCAACCTGGGTCTCGGTCGGGTGATCAACCCGGCGTCGACCATCCAGGCCTGAGGTCAGGGCGCACGCGTTTGCAGCGCGCGGGCCTCGGCCCGCACAGAGGTCACAACCGGGTCGCCGACCCGCAGGAAGCTTATGGACAAGCTCGAGCCCCTCGACCACTGCTACGGCACCACCCGCGAAGAGATCGAGCGTACCCTGCGCTTCGCCCTGGATATCGTCAGCGATGGTATCTGGGACTGGAACATCCGCACCAACCACGTCAAGCGCAGTCCCGGCTGGTATTCCATGCTCGGCTATCCCCAGGACAGCTTGCCGGAGGATGTGGATACGTGGAGATCGGTGATTCATCCCGGGGATTTCGAGCGGGTTATGCGCAACTTCCAGGCCTACCTGGACGGCGCAAGCCTGATCTACGCCGAGGACTACCGCTGCCGCTGCCGTGATGGCAGCTACCTGTGGGTCAGCGACCACGGCCGTTTCGTCGAATTCGACGAGACGGGTAAGCCGACGCGGATGATTGGCGCCCATCGGAATATCCACCGGCGCAAGATGGCCACCCTGGAATTGCAGCGCAAGAACGAGGAGCTCCTGGACCTCAATCGCACGCTGGAGGCCCTGGTGGACGCGCGTACCGAGGCCTTGCGCCAGGCCAATGAAGCGCTCGCCCAGCAGGTGGCGTCAGCCATGCGTCTGAGTGAGACCGACCCCCTGACCCAGATCTCCAATCGACGACACTTCGAACGCAACCTCCACAGCGAGTGGCAGCGCTTTCAGCGCCATGGGCATGTCACGGCGTTGCTGATGTTCGATCTGGATCACTTCAAGCGCATCAACGACAACCATGGTCACCAGATTGGCGATCGTGCCCTGGTCGCCGTCAGTCGCGCCGTGCGCGCGGCCCTGCGGGAAGAGGACTGTTTCGCCCGCTGGGGTGGCGAGGAGTTTATTGCCCTGCTGCCTGACACTGACCAGGGCGCGGCGCTGCTTCTGGCTGAGCGCCTGCGGCTGTTGGTGGGGAGCGCTGATCCGGGGCTGCCGTCAGGGCTGACCGCCAGCTTCTCGGTGGCCGCCATGCAGGCTGGGGAGGGTATCGAGTCCCTGCTCAAGCGCCTGGACGAAGGTCTCTATCGCGCCAAGCAGCGGCGAAACTGCATCGAGTCGTGTTGATCCAGTGGTGCGCTTAAGAAACAGCCCGCTGGATAGCGGGCTGTTTCGTTTAGCGGGATCAGGCCTGGAAGATGATCCGGCCGTCCACCAGGGTGTAGCGCACCTTGCCCGGCAGGCAGTGGCCGATGAAGGGGCAGTTATCGCCCTTGGAGTTCCAGGTTTCCCCGGCCAGGGTCGAGGCCTGGGGATCGAACAACACCACATCCGCCGGAGCACCCACGGCGAGTCGGCCGGCAGGCAGGCGCAGGCTGCGGGCCGGGCCGGCGGTGAGACGGGCGAGCAGGGTGGGCAGGTCGAGCAGGCCATCCTGAACCAGGGTCATGGCCAGTGGCAGCAACAGTTCCACGCTGCTGATGCCAGGCTCGGTGGCACCGAAGGGTGCGAGCTTGGCATCCGGCTCGTGGGGCTGGTGATGGCTGGCGATGGCGGAGATCACGCCGCTCTTCACGGCTTCACGCAGGCCGTCGCGGTCGGCGCGGGTACGCAGTGGCGGTTGCACATGATAGAGGCTGGAGAAATCGATCAGCGCCTCATCGGTCAGGATCAACTGGTACATGGCCACGTCGGCGGTCACCGGCAGGCCACGGGCCTGGGCCTGGGCGATCATCTCGGCGCCACGGGCGCTGGTGATCTGGCTGAAGTGGGCGCGCACACCGCTCTGTTCCACCAGCAGCAAGTCGCGGGCAAGGGCCACGGTCTCGGCGGTTTCCGGGATGCCGGCCAGGCCGAGGAAGCTGGCGGTAGGGCCTTCATGGGCCAGACCGCCCTCGGCCAGGGAGGCGTCCTGGGAGTGGAAGACCACGGTCAGGTCGAAGGTGGCCGCGTACTCCAGCGCACGGCGCTGGACGCGGTTGCTGGCGAAGGTGGCCAGGCCATTGCCAAAGGCCACGCAGCCCACGTCGCGCAGGGCCACCAGTTCGGACAGCTGCTCGCCGGCCAGGCCCTTGGTCAGGGCGCCGATGGGGAAGACCTTGGCGTGGCCGGCCTCCTGGGCGCGGTCGAGAATGAGCTCAGCGACGGCGGGCGTGTCCAGCACGGGGCGGGTCAGGGGCGGGCAGCAGAGGCTGGTCACGCCTCCACTGACGGCGGCCAGGGTTTCGCTGGCGATATTGCCCTTGCGGCTGTAGCCGGGTTCGCGCAGGGCGACGGACAGGTCCACCAGGCCGGGCGCGGCCACGAGGCCCTTGGCGTCGAGGGTCTTGTCCGCCTCGAAGTTGGCGGGAGCCTGGCCGATGGCGGCGACCTTGCCACTTTCGAGGAAGAGGTCGGTGACCTGATCGTGACCGCTGGCCGGGTCGATCAGGCGAGCGCCGAGGATATGGGTACGCATCAGTTCAGCTCCTCGGCTTCCTGGTTCATTTGGCGTTGCGCGGCCTGCCCGCTCATGGCCATGGAGAGCACCGCCATGCGCACGGCGATGCCGTAGGTGACCTGGTTGAGGATCACGGACTGAGCGCCGTCAGCCACTGCGGACTCGATTTCCACGCCACGGTTGATCGGGCCGGGGTGCATGACGATGGCATCCGGTTTGGCCAGGGCAAGGCGCTGGGTACTCAGGCCATAGAGCTTGTAGAACTCACCTTCGCTAGGCAGCAGGCCGCCCTGCATGCGTTCGCGCTGCAGGCGCAGCATGATCACCACGTCCACGCCCTTCAGGCCTTCGGCGAGGTCGGTGTAGACCTTCACGCCGTACTGCTCGACGCCCACGGGGATCAGGGTCTTCGGCCCGATCACGCGGATGTCCGGGCAGCCTAGCGTGCGCAGGGCGAGCATGTTCGAGCGGGCCACGCGCGAGTGCAGGACGTCGCCGACGATGGCCACCGAGAGGTTCTCGAAGCTGCCCTTGTGGCGACGGATGGTGAGCATGTCGAGCATGCCCTGGGTAGGGTGTGCGTGGCGGCCGTCGCCACCGTTGATGATGGCCACGTCCGGGCACACGTGCTCGGCGATGAAATGGGCGGCGCCGGAGTCGGCATGGCGCACCACGAACATGTCGGCAGCCATCGCCTCCAGGTTGCGCAGGGTGTCGAACAGCGTCTCGCCCTTGCTCGTTGAGGAGGTGGAGACGTTGAGGGTGATGACGTCGGCGGACAGGCGTTGTGCCGCCAGCTCGAAAGTGGTGCGGGTGCGGGTGGAGTTCTCGAAGAACACGTTGCACACCGTCTTGCCGCGCAGCAGCGGGACTTTCTTCACCGCACGGGCGCCGACTTCGAGGAAGGAGTCGGCGGTGTCGAGGATTTCCGTTAGCAGCTCGCGGGGCAGACCGTCGAGCGAGAGGAAGTGGCGCAGCTGGCCCTGGTCGTTGAGCTGCAGCGGGCGCTTGGCGTCTGTCGGCATGGGGCAGGCCCTGAAAGGTTACGAGAAATCGGAAGGGTCAGGCGGGTGAAGCGAGGTCCTGACGCTCGAGGGTGAGCGGCGCGGGGCCGAGCAATTTTACCCGTTCCGTGGCGCCCAGGGACAGGGTTGCGCCAACCACGTCCGGGCGGATCGGCAGCTCCCGGGCGTTGAGGTCGAGCAGGCAGACCAGGGTTACGCTGGCTGGGCGGCCATAGTCGAAGAGCTCATTGAGGGCTGCGCGCACCGTGCGGCCGCTCATCAGTACGTCGTCGATCAGCACCAGATGCTGGCCTTCGATCTCGAAGGGCAGTTCGGACGGTCGCACTTGCGGGTGCAGGCCGTTCTGGGTGAAGTCGTCGCGGTAGAAAGACACATCGAGGGTGCCCATGGGGCTCGACTCGCCCAGTTGCTCCAGCAGGGCCTGTGCCACCCATATGCCGCCGGTGCGGATGCCGATGTAGCGCGGCTCGGCGATGTTGCGGGACTTGAGGTGGGTTTGCAGGTCGCTGGCCATCCTCGGCAGCAGTTCGGCGGGGTTGGGCAGGGTCATCGGCGGTCCTCGCTTAAGAAGTTGCGGAGTTTTCGGCCAGCCAGCCTTCCAGCAGCAGCGCGGCGGCCAGGGCATCCACAGGGCGCTCGCGGTAGCCGTCGCGCTGGCCCTGGGCCAGGCGTTGGCCCTTGGCCTCGAAGGTGGTCAGGCGCTCATCGTGGGTGAATACCGGCAGATTGAAACGGCCGTTCAGGCGTCGGGCGAATTTCTCGGCGCGCGCACTCATTTCGCTGGGGGTGCCGTCCATATTCAGCGGCAGGCCTACGACGATGGCGTCGGGCTGCCATTCGCGTATCAGTGCCTCCACCTGCTGCCAGTCCGGCACGCCGTTCTGTGCTTTCAGCACTTTCAGTTCGCGAGCCTGGCCGGTTACCGCCTGGCCAACGGCAACGCCTATCTGTCTGGTGCCGTAATCGAAGCCAAGTAACAGGCGCAAGGGCTTGGATTCGGCCATCAAGCGTGCCCGGCCTGGGCAGTGAGCAGGCTGAGGTTCACGCCCAGCCGTGCCGCGGCAGCCGAAAGGCGCTGCTCGGTCGGTGTGTCGAAGAGGATGGCCATGTCTGCCGGGCAGGTCAGCCAGGCGTTTTCGCTCAGCTCGACTTCCAGCTGGCCAGCGTCCCAACCGGCATACCCGAGGGCTACCAGGCTCTTCTGCGGGCCGCCGCCATCAGCGATGGAGAAAAGCACGTCCTGGGAGGTGGACAGGGCCAGCTCACCCAGCTCCAGGGTAGCCTGGAACGTATGTCCGCTGGGGTGCAGGACGAACCCGCGGTCGGTTTGCACCGGGCCGCCGGAGTAGATCGGCAGGCCCTGACAGCGGGCCGGCGGGGTGAAGTCAGGCCGCAATTGTTCGAGTACGTCGCTCAGGCTCAAGCCGTTGGGGCGGTTGATCACCAGGCCCATGGCGCCCTGCTCGTTGTGTTCCACCAGATAGGTGACGGTCTGGGCGAAGTTCGGATCGGCCATGTGCGGCATGGCGATCAGGAAGTGGTGTTTGAGGTAGCTCGGTGCGCTTTTCATATCGGCTAGTTTCAGTCTTAAGACGGCAGGCTTCAAGCGGCAAGGCGATGGCTTGAGTCGGTGCCCCTTGGTTGAAGCCTAGAGCCGATTGCGCGCGGCCGCTCTCAATTGCTCGACAGGCGGTCGCCGCGCTCGAAGCGCCAGGTGCGAATGATCTCCAGGCGGTCGATGTCCGCGAGGTCGCCGGTGAAGGGCGCGAAGGGGGCCGCAAGGCGAACGATGCGCATGGCGCCCTGGTCCAGTATCTGCTGGCCGGAGGATTCCAGTACCTGCACTTCGAACAGGGTGCCGTCGCGGTTGATCGACACCAGCAGTCGCAGGTTGCCGTAGATGCGCTGGCGACGGGCCTCATCCGGGTAGTTTAGGTTGCCGACGCGCTCGATCTTCTTGCGCCACTCCTCTTTGTACCAGGCGCCTTTGTCGCGCATGGTCGAGGCCGCGTTGAGGCGGTGTATGCGCGGGCGCTTGGCATAGAGCTGGCGCTCCTTGTCCAGCTCCGCTTCCAGGCTGGCGATTTCGGCGGAGAGCTGCGAGCTGTCGAAGGTCGGCGCCGGCGTGGTCTCGGGTTGCGGTTTGCTCTGTTCGCGCTTGATCGTGGTTTTCTGCGGCTGCGGGCTCTTGGTGGCCACGGCGGCCTTGGGGGCTTCTTTCTTCGGTGCCTGGGGCGGCGCGGCGGGCGGAGTGGTCTTGCGGATTTCCTTGTCCTGGAAGGGCGCCTGCTCGGTGGTCTTGGGCGTGGCCTTGTGTTCCAGGGTGCCACTGCCCTGCTGGTTGGCCTGGGCGAGGAAGTCGGCGTTCTTCGGCTTCTCCTCGCTCTTGAAGGTGGCGAGGGTGATTTCCAGGGTCTTGCTGATCTGCTGCGGGTCGCCAATGGTGAAGCCGACACCGAGGATCAGTGCAACGTGCAGCACGGCGGCGAGGAACAGGGTAAAGCCCAGCCGATCCGCCGGGCGGACGCCGGCGGACAGTTGGGGTGGGGTGTTCACGGCTGCGTTCATCGCCAGTCAGCTTGCTTCAGATAGCGGCGCAGTCTGCCGAGCGTGCGCATAAAAGTCTATGAAGCACTCCGCGCCTCGAGCTTGATGGCGATCGCATCCATCAAACGTTCGCCGATGCGCGTGTCATAGGCCTTGTCGATCTCGCGGATGCAGGTGGGGCTGGTGACATTGATCTCGGTGAGGTGGTCGCCGATCACATCCAGTCCGACGAACAGCAGGCCTCTTTCTCGCAGCGACGGGCCGACGATCGCGGCGATTTCGCGGTCGCGCTCGGACAGCGGCCGGGCCTCGCCACGGCCGCCGGCGGCCAGGTTGCCGCGGGTCTCGCCCTGGGCGGGGATGCGCGCCAGGCAGTAGGGCACCGGCTCGCCGTCGATCATCAGGATGCGCTTGTCGCCGTCCTTGATCGCGGGCAGGTAGCGCTGCGCCATGATCTGCTGGCTGCCGTGGGCGGTCAGGGTCTCGAGGATCACCGAGAGATTGGGATCGCCGGCGCGGTGGCGGAAGATCGAGGAACCGCCCATGCCATCAAGGGGTTTGAGAATGATGTCACGCTGTTCTTCGGCAAACTCGCGCAGAATGTCCGCTCGTCGGCTGACTACGGTCGGTGGTGTGCACTCGGGGAACAGGGTGGCGAAGAACTTCTCGTTGCAGTCACGAAGGCTCTGCGGGCGGTTGACCACCAGCACGCCGTCCCGTTCGGCTTGTTCCAGCAGGTAGGTGGAATAGACGAATTCGTTGTCGAAGGGCGGGTCCTTGCGCATCAGGATCACGTCCAGTTCGGTCAGCGGGATATCGGCCTCTGCCTCCAGCTCGAACCAGTGTGCAGGGTCGAGGAAAACCTTCAGGGGGCGCATGCGAGCGCGAGCTTCACCGTTTTTCTGGTATAGGTCTTGCTGCTCCATATAGAACAGCGACCAGCCGCGTTCCTGGGCGGCCAGCAACATGGCCAGGGAGCTGTCCTTCTTGAAGGAGATTTGCGCAATGGGGTCCATGACGATCCCGAGGCGAACGCTCATGGGGTTCTCCGTAACAGGTTTCAAGGGGCGCGCCACAGCGGGCGGACCGGTGGGATAAGGCGCTCAGGGTGGCGCCGGCATTGATTGCGGTCAAGGAAAAATCCTTCCCCCAAAGGGGAAGAATCGCAGATGCGGGGGCCGTGTAGCTTGCGTCTGGAGACTGTGCTAAAAAGGCCCGACGATTGGGTCGCAGCCCGTCGGTTGTAGGGCCTCAGGCACATATATAAAGCAGAATAACGACTCACCGAGGCGATGGTAGGGCGAACATGGAACAGCATTCCGAGGGTTTGAAGGTCATGGTGATCGACGATTCGAAAACGATTCGTCGTACCGCCGAGACTCTGCTCAAGAAAGTGGGGTGTGAGGTCATCACAGCAGTTGATGGTTTCGACGCCCTGGCCAAGATCGCCGATTCCCACCCGAACATCATCTTCGTCGACATCATGATGCCTCGCCTGGACGGTTATCAGACCTGCGCCCTGATCAAGAACAACAGTGCTTTCAAGTCCACCCCGGTGATCATGCTGTCTTCCAAGGACGGCCTGTTCGACAAGGCCAAGGGTCGCATCGTCGGTTCCGATCAGTACCTCACCAAGCCTTTCAGCAAGGAAGAGCTGCTCGGCGCGATCAAGACTCACGTCCCCGATTTCACCCCGGTGGAGCAAGCCTCCTGAAGTCCGGCCTGATGGCCGGTGAAGCCTTTCCATATGGGGAACACCATGGCTCGTATTCTGATTGTTGATGACTCGCCGACCGAGATGTACAAGCTGACCGCCATGCTCGAGAAGCATGGCCACCAGGTACTCAAGGCAGAGAATGGCGCTGATGGCGTGGCCCTGGCCCGCCAGGAAAAGCCGGACGCCGTCCTGATGGACATCGTGATGCCCGGCCTCAATGGTTTCCAGGCAACCCGTCAACTGACCAAGGACGCCGAAACCAGTCATATTCCGGTGGTTATCGTTACAACCAAGGACCAGGAAACCGACAAGGTCTGGGGTAAGCGCCAGGGCGCGCGTGACTACCTGACCAAACCGATCGAAGAAGACACGCTGATCAAGACGCTGAACGCGGTACTGGCCGGCTGATTGCCGCGCCGGACCCCGAACCATAACTATTAGAAACAGGCCAAGGCCGGTCGCCATGTCGGATTCGCAGACTCCCTTCCAGCTCCTCTACGAGATCGACCAGCGCTGTCGTGCGTTGGCGGCGGGCTTGCCTGCGCAACAACAGGTGGTGCAGAGCTGGAGCGGTATCGGCTTCCGCATGGGGGAACGCCTGTTCGTGGCACCCATGGGCGAAGTCAGCGAAGTGCTGCACGAGCCGCGCCACACGTTGCTTCCCGGCGTGAAGACCTGGGTCAAGGGCGTCGCCAACGTGCGCGGACGCCTGTTGCCGGTGATGGACCTGTGCGGCTTTTTCGGTGGCGACCTGTCGCCCCTGCGCAAGCAGCGCCGAGTGCTGGTGGTGGACCACCAGGAAATCTTTGCCGGGCTGATCGTCGACGAAGTCTTCGGCATGCAGCACTTCCTGGTGGATGCCTTCAGCGAGGAGTTGCCCCCGCTGGAGGCCAGCATCCAGCCCTTCATCCATGGTGTTTTCCATCGCGAGCAGCCTTGGTTGGTGTTCAGCCCGCACGCGCTTGCACAGCACCAGGCGTTCCTCGAGGTAGCGATCTAGGTTCTACGCGGGGCGCCTGGCGTCCCGCACCGGTCCCGGGCTAGAACGCCGGGACCTTGGCTTCAAGGTTGGGCCGGCTTTGCCGGCCCTTTGGCGTTACATGGGAATAGAGTGGTTGGTCCAGGCGGGGGCCCGATAATGAAAAGACTAAACGCAGGCAATCTTTTTTCCGGGGTGCGCAGCACGTCGCTGATCGCCGGACTCTTCGTAGTCCTGATCATCGCCATCGTGCTGCTGTTCGCGAACTTCGCGTACCTCAACACCCAGGCGAACTACGACAAGGAATACATCAGCCACGCAGGTGAGCTGCGCGTGCTGTCCCAGCGTATCGCCAAGAACTCCAGCGAGGCCGCGGCGGGCAAGGCTGAAGCCTTCGCCCTGCTGAAGGACGCGCGTAACGACTTCGAGAAGCGCTGGAACTTCCTGCTGAAAGGCGACGCCGCCACCGGCCTGCCGGCTGCGCCTGCTGCCGTGAAGGGCGAGATGGATGTCGTACAGAAAGACTGGGACAGCCTGCGCAAGAACGCCGACGCCATCCTCGCCAGCGAGCAGACCGTGCTCTCGCTCCACCAGGTAGCCGCCACCCTGGCCGAAACCATCCCGCAGCTGCAGGTCGAGTACGAGGAAGTCGTGGATATCCTCCTCGAGAGCGGCGCACCCGCCAGCCAGGTATCGGTAGCCCAGCGCCAGTCGCTGCTGGCCGAACGTATCCTCGGCTCGGTGAACAAGGTGTTGGCTGGTGACGAAGACTCCGTCCAGGCCGCCGACATGTTCGGCCGGGACGCCAGCCTGTTCGGCCGCGTACTCAGTGCCATGCTCGAAGGCAACGCGGCGATGGAGATTTCCCAGGTCACCAACACCGAGGCCCTGGAGCGTCTGCAGGAGATTTCCGAACTCTTCGAGTTCGTGTCCGGCTCCGTGGACGAAATCCTCGAGACCTCGCCTGAACTCTTCCAGGTGCGTGAATCCGCCAACACCATCTTCACCGGCTCCCAGACCCTGCTGGACAAGGCCTCCGCCCTGACCACCGGCTTCGAGAACCTGGCAGGTGGCCGTGGCCTGAACACCCTGGCTGGCTACGTACTGGGCGCCCTGGCCCTTGCCGCGGTCATCCTGATCGGCCTCGTGATGGTGCAGAGCACCCGCAGCCGACTCGCCGAAACCGCCGCGAAAAACGAACGTAACCAGGCAGCGATTCTGCGTCTGCTGGACGAAATTGCCGACCTTGCCGACGGTGACCTGACCGTAGCCGCGACCGTGACCGAGGACTTCACCGGTGCGATCGCCGACTCCATCAACTACTCCATCGACCAGCTCCGCGAGCTGGTGGAAACCATCAACCTGACAGCCGTGCAGGTGGCCGCCGCCGCCCAGGAAACCCAGGCCACTGCCATGCATCTGGCCGAGGCTTCCGAGCACCAGGCCCAGGAAATCGCCGGCGCCTCTGCCGCGATCAACGAAATGGCCGTGTCCATTGACCAGGTATCGGCGAACGCCTCTGAATCTTCGGCGGTAGCGGAACGTTCCGTAGCCATCGCCAACAAGGGCAACGAGGTGGTGCACAACACCATCACCGGCATGGACAACATCCGTGAGCAGATCCAGGACACCTCGAAGCGGATCAAGCGCCTCGGTGAATCGTCCCAGGAGATCGGTGACATCGTCAGCCTGATCAACGACATCGCCGACCAGACCAACATCCTCGCCCTGAACGCCGCGATCCAGGCGTCCATGGCCGGTGATGCGGGCCGTGGCTTCGCCGTGGTAGCGGACGAAGTACAGCGCCTCGCGGAACGTTCCTCCGCGGCGACCAAGCAGATCGAAGCCCTGGTGAAGACCATTCAGACCGACACCAACGAGGCGGTGATCTCCATGGAGCAGACCACCTCCGAAGTGGTTCGGGGTGCCCGTCTGGCCCAGGACGCCGGTGTGGCCCTGGAAGAGATCGAGAAGGTGTCCAAGACCCTCGCGGCGCTCATCCAGAACATCTCCAACGCCGCTCGTCAGCAAGCGTCCTCCGCTGGCCATATCTCCAACACCATGAACGTGATCCAGGAGATCACCTCGCAGACCTCCGCTGGTACCACCGCCACCGCGAAGAGCATCGGCAACCTGGCGAAGATGGCCAGCGAGATGCGCAAGTCGGTTTCCGGCTTCAAGCTGCCGGAAACTCAGGACATAGCCTGACCAGGGGAGGCGCCGCGGCCTGAGGTCGCGGCATGACGGCCATGAATCAAGGGCACGACAGCATGCAGCCAGGCGGTGTCTGGGCCTTGAAACCCCTGGCCGATATGACGACAGCGGAATTCCAGGACTGGCAGAAGCTGCTCGAGGAACGCACCGGCGTGGTGGTCAATGACCAGCGCCGCTCTTTCCTCCAGACCAACCTCAGTGCACGTATGCGCGAACTGGGTGTGCAGGACTACGCCAGCTACTACCGCCAGGTTACCGATGGGCCGCGAGGAGCGGTGGAGTGGTCGACCCTGCTGGATCGCCTGACGGTGCAGGAAACGAGATTCTTCCGGCACCCGGCCTCCTTCGAACTGCTCGCCGACTACCTGTGCGGGCGCGTCGAGCGGGGCCTGGAGCGCCCCTTGGAAATCTGGAGCGTGGGTTGCTCCAGCGGTGAAGAACCCTATTCCCTGGCCATGGTGGCGGCCGAGGCGCTCAGCGGTACCGAACAGCCGACGTATTTCGGCGTGACCGGCACCGACATCAGCCTCAGCGCCCTGGCCAAGGCCCGCGAGGGCCTGTATGGCGCCCGACGCCTGGAACAACTCGAAGCGACGCTCGCCGAGCGCTACTTCCAGGCCCAGGACGATGGCCGTTACAAGATAGTGCCGAGCCTGGCCGCACGGGTGTGCTGTGCACGGCTCAATGTGCTGGAACTGGCCAAGGCGCCAATGTCCGGCATGGACGTAATTTTCTGTCAGAACCTGTTGATCTACTTCCGCCGCTGGCGCCGCCGGGAAATCCTCAATCGCCTGGCCGAACGCCTGGCGCCAGGGGGACTGATGGTGCTGGGCGTGGGGGAAGTGGTGGGTTGGCAGCACCCGGACCTTGAGCCGGTGCCCAATGAACAGGTTCTGGCATTCACCCGGAAGGGATAGCAGACGGCTATGACTGATCGGCACGACTACGTCGCCCTCGAGTGGGTAAAGGGCGAGATCGCGGAAACCCTGAAGCAGGCTCGGCAGGCCCTGGAGGCCTTTGTCGAGAACCCGCAGGACCCGACGCGCATGCGTTTCTGCCTGACCTATATCCATCAGGTCCAGGGCACGCTGCAGATGGTCGAGTTCTACGGTGCGGCCCTGCTCGCCGAGGAAATGGAGCGATTGGCCCAGGCGCTGATGGAAGGCCGCACGGCCAACCGTGGCGAGGCGCTGGAAGTGCTGATGCAGGCCATCCTGCAACTACCGCCGTACCTGGACCGTATCCAGAGCGCCCGTCGGGACCTGCCGATGGTCCTGCTGCCGCTGCTGAACGACCTGCGTGCCGCCCGTGGCGACAACCTGCTGTCCGAGACCAGCCTGTTCGCCCCGGACCTCTCCGGCATGCTGCCGGCGCTGTCCATGGACACCCTGGCGCGCATGCGTACGGCCGAACTGCCGGTGCTGCTGCGCAAGCTGCGGCAAATGCTGCAGACCGCCCTGGTGGGCGTGATCCGCAACCAGGACCTGGCCGCCAACCTCGGCTACATGGCGCGGGTGTTCGCGCGTCTCGAATCCCTCTGCCAGGACGCGCCGCTCGGTCCGCTCTGGCAGATCGCCTCAGGCCTGGTGGAAGGCTTGGCCAACGGCTCCGTGGTCAACGGCTCCTCGGTGCGCAACCTGCTGCGCCAAGTGGACAAGGAACTCAAACGCCTGCTCGAACAGGGTGCTGATGGTTTCAACCAGGCGGCACCGGAAGAGCTGGTGAAAAACCTGCTGTTCTACATAGCCAAGGCCCCGGCCCAGTCGCCGCGTATCCGCGCGCTCAAGGAGCGCTACCGCCTCGACGAAGCCCTGCCGGATACCGCCGTGGTGGACGAGGAGCGTGCCCGCCTCGCCGGTCCTGACCGCGACGCCATGCGTTCGGTGGTCACCGCCCTCTGCGAGGAACTGGTACGGGTCAAGGACAGCCTCGACCTCTTCGTGCGCAGCGACCGCAGCGGCGTCGCCGAACTGGATTCCCTGCTGCCTCCGCTCAAGCAAATTGCCGACACCCTGGCGGTACTGGGCTTTGGCCAGCCGCGCAAAGTCATTCTCGACCAGATCGACGTGATCCACGGACTCTCCCTTGGTCAGCGCGAGCCCAGCGATGCGGTGCTGATGGATGTTGCGGGTGCACTGCTCTATGTCGAGGCCACCCTGGCCGGCATGGTCGGGCCGGCGGAAGAGGGCTCGGCAGAAGAAAGCCACCTGCCCACCACCGACGTGGCGCAGATCCACCAACTGGTGATCAAGGAGGCGCGCAACGGCCTGGAACAGGCCAAGGACGCCATCATCGAGTTCATCGCCTCGCAGTGGAACCACGAGCACCTGGCCCGTGTGCCGGAGCTGCTGACCCAGGCCCGAGGCGGTCTGGCAATGATCCCACTGCCGCGCGCTGCCGCCCTGCTGGAAGCGTGCAACCGCTACATCCAGGAACAGCTGCTGGCACGCAAGGCCGTGCCCAACTGGCAGAGCCTGGACACCCTGGCCGACGCCATCACCAGCGTCGAGTACTACCTCGAACGACTGTCCGAAGACCACGCCGCCCAGGGCGACATGATTCTCGACGTGGCCGAGGAAAGCCTGGACACCCTGGGTTATCCGCTCAAGGAAAAGCCCTCCATCCTCGACCGCGTAGAAGAGGAGGAAGCCCCGGCGCCCCTGGCTGACCCGATACAGGAAATCGAAGTACTGGCCGCTGAAGAGTCGGAGTTGCACCAGCACCTCGATCCGGAAGACGAGCCGGAAGCCGTCATGCCCGAGGCGCTGGCCTTCGAGCCGGCCGCTGGTAGCCTCGACTTCGACCTGGATGCTCCGCTGGACTTGGCATCAGCCCCAGAGGGGGAGCTGCTGGTTTCTGACGACAACTGGAGCCTGGGCGAGCCGGACGCGAAACCTGCTATCGAAAGCATCGACCTCAGCCTGGACGCACCTCTGGAGGTGTCTACCGCTGCGGCTGCACCGGCTGCCGAGAGTGAGTTGCTGGTCTCCGATGACAACTGGAACCTGGGCGAGCTGGACGTTGAGCCGGTTACCGCAAGCATCGACTTCAGCCTGGATGCGCCGCTGGAGCCCGCCGCGGCTGCAGAGAGCGAGCTGCTGGTTGCCGAGAGCTGGAACCTAGAGGCGCTGGAAGCGGAACCCGCTACCGAAACCATCGATCTCAGCCTGGATTCCCCGTTCCAGCCCGATGCCGTCGCCGCCCTGGAACCCGAGCTGGAACCGGCGCTGCCGATAGAAGGTGAAACCCTGCCCAGCCTCGATCTGGATGAGCTGGACAGCCTGCCGAGCGCGACCGAAGCAGCCGGGGCCGAGGACGAACTGCTCGATTTCAGCCTGGATACCCCGCTGGAGTTCGGCGATGGGCAACCGCTGCCGAGCTTCGACCTGGCCGATCTGGAAGAGCTGCCGCCAGCGCTGCCGGGCGACCAGCCCGCCCTCGACCTGTCGCTGGACGCCTTCGAGGCACTGCCCAGCCTTGATCTGGATGAGCTGGACAGCCTGCCCGCCGCCGAGCCGCTGGTGGAGCTGGAAGCCCTGAACCTTGAAGACCTGCCGGCCCCCCTGGAGTGGGACGAGGCGGCCCTCGCCGAACTCGGTCTGCCGGAAGTCGACCTGCCCAGCGCGCCACTGGAAGAACCGGTAGTGGAACCGGCCGCAGAGCGACCGCTGTCCCTGGCCGAGGTCATGGCGGCTCCGGTGCCGGCCTTCAATCCGCCGGCGCGGGACGTGCCGCCGAGCCTGCTGCCGCCGCCCGCCGACGAGGAACCGGTGGACGACGAGCTGCAGGAAGTCTTCATCGAAGAAGCCGGTGAAGTGCTGGAAACCCTGGCCGACTACCTGCCGCGCTGGCGTGCCGACAGCAACGACCGCGATGCCCTGGGCGAAGTGCGTCGTGCGTTCCATACCCTCAAGGGCAGTGGCCGCATGGTGCGAGCGCTGATCATCGGCGAGCTGTCCTGGTCGGTGGAAAACCTGCTCAATCGCGTGCTGGACCGTAGCATCGAGGCCGCCGAGCCCGTGCATCAGGTAGTCCAGGACGTGGTCGACCTGCTGCCTGCCCTGGTCGAGGAGTACGCCGCGAAGGCCCAGCGCCAGCGCGACGACGTCGACCAACTGGCCGCTACGGCCCACGCCCTGGCGAAGGGGCAGATCCTCCCAAAATCTGAAGCCCCGGGTTCAGAGCAGGCCATCGAGCCCGCGGGCGAGCCGCATGCTCCTGTCATCACGGAATCCGGCGAGGCGCTGGACCCGCAATTGCTGGAAATCTTCCGCAACGAGGCGGAGTTCCACCTGGAAACCCTCGCCGGCTTCGTCAAGGCCTGCGACCAGGAACTGCCCCAGTCGGTCAACGATGACCTCCAGCGCGCCTTGCACACCCTCAAGGGCAGCGCGCACATGGCCGGCATCCTGCCGATCGCCGACATCGCCACGCCCCTGGAGAAGCTGGCCAAGGAGTACAAGACCAACCTGCTCCGCATCGACCTCTCCGAGGCCGAACTGCTGCGCGAGGCACTGAACCTGCTGCGCAAGGGCGTGGATCAGCTGGACAGCATGCCGCTGGCCTCGATCCCGGGTGCCGGGGCGTTGCTGGAGCGCATCCAGCAACTGCATCAGGACCGTCTGGATGCCGCCAATGCCGCACGCCGCGACGACAAGGGCGAGACCCGCGACCCGCAGATGATTTCCCTCTTCCTCGCCGAAGGCATGGATATCCTGCTGGACGCCGAGGACCTGCTGCGCCGCTGGCGCGAGCACCCGTCCGAGCGACAGGAACTGGGGGCGTTGCTGGAAGAGTTGAGTACCCTCGGCCGTGGTGCCGAGATGGCCGAACTGCCGCAGATCGAAGAGCTTTGCGAAGCGCTGCTGGATGTCTATGGCGCTGTGGACGAAGGCAGTCTGCCGGTCAGCGAGCGTTTCTTCAGCGAAGCCGAATCAGCCCATGAAGCCCTGATCGGCATGATGGATCAGGTGGCGGCGGCCCTTGAGGTGACCCCCCAGCCCGAACGTGCCCTGGCCCTGCGCAACCTGCTGCAGGAAGTCGTCGACCCGCTGGCCCTGTCCCTGCTGGAACCCGGTATCCCTGACCTCGAAATCGAGGAACTGGATGTGGACTGGTCACACACCGAAAGCCGCCCGCTGCAGTCTGATCGGGTGAGAGAACCCCTGGCGCTGCAGGACGTGGTGCTGCCCGAACTGGCGTCCTTCGACCCGGATGAAACCTCCGAGATCGAGCGGCTGGACGAAGTACCTGCTGCCCTGGACGAGGAGATGGTGTCCATTTTCCTCGAAGAGGCGGTGGACATTCTCGACAGCGCTGGCAAGGCCTTGGAACGCTGGCTCGGCGAGCCGGAAAACAAGCCGGCGCTGCTGGCCCTGCAACGTGACCTGCACACCCTCAAGGGCGGTGCGCGCATGGCTGAGATCCGTCCGATCGGCGACCTCGCCCACGAGCTGGAGTCGCTTTACGAAGGTCTGGTAGACCGCCGCTACAGTCACTCGCCGCGCCTTGCCGGCCTGCTGCAGCATAGCCATGACTGCCTCGCCTCGTTGCTGGAGCAACTGCAGGCGCGCCGTTCCCTGAGTGATCCGTTGCAGCTTATCCAGGACATTCGCGGCTTCCGCCAAGGCGGCGCGCAGAGCCTTTCGGCCGCCGTGGTGCAACCACGGCCCACGTTCGATGCATTCGACGACGATGAGAGCGGGCACGACGACGCTGCTGAGCTGAGCGAGCCCTTCGACGCAGCCAATGACGATATGGACGAGGCGGCGGACGACGTCGCCACGGAACGCCTCACCGAGTTGTCCCTGGCCGGGCTGCTGGACGCCCATACTGACGAACAGACGGTGACCGAGCCTGCGCCGCTGCCCGAGACTCAGGTCTTCAACAGCGACCAGGACCCGGAGCTGGTGGAGATATTCCTCGAGGAAGGCTTCGACATCCTCGACAGCGCCGGCGCTGCTCTGCAGCGCTGGATCGATGACCCGGACAACAGTCTCGAGATTGAAGCCCTGCAACGGGACCTGCATACCCTGAAGGGCGGTGCCCGGATGGCCGAAATCGGTCCCATCGGCGACCTCGCCCACGAACTCGAGTTCCTCTATGAAGGCCTCTGTGGTGGCCGTTTGCGTGCCAGTTCGACGCTGTTCAACCTGCTGCAGGCTTGCCAGGACCGCCTGAGCGAAATGCTCGACGCGGTGCGTGCGCGTCGCCCATTGCCGGACGGCCAGGCGCTGATCGAAGCCATCCAGCGCTGGCGCGCCAATCCCAGCGAGCAGCTGAGCATGCCCAGCGCCGTGCACCTGCAGCCGGCGGTCGAGGACGACCTTGATGCCGTGGCTGAGGCGGACATCCTCGATATTTTCCTGGAAGAGGCAGACGACCTGCTGGAGGCCATGGAAACTGCCATTGGTCGCTGGGAAGAGGCACGCGAGGACGGTGCCCAGATCGATGAGCTGCTACGCGTGCTGCACACGCTCAAGGGCGGCGCGCGACTGGCCGGGCAGAAGCGCCTGGGCGACCTTGCCCACGACCTGGAACACCACCTGATCGAGGCGCAGCAGCAGGGGGCGCCCTGGCCGGAAAGCCTGTTCCTTGACGTGCAATCCGGCTACGAAGGCTTGCAGGCTGAATTGGATGAACTGCGTCAGCAGCTCGACCGGAGCCTGGCCGAAGACCTGTCGACGCCGCCCCAGACGCTGACCCCAACAGAAGCGCCGCAGTTGGCCAGCCCAATCGTCGCGGCCAGCGTTCTACCGCAGGTTGTCAATGAAGAGCGCGTCCTGCCCTTCGTCCGCCGAGCCCGGGAAGCTGCCCAGGACGCCGCTGCTCGTCGTGCGCCCCAGGAGCTGGTGAAGGTGCCGGCGGAGTTATTGGAGGGGCTGGTCAACCTGGCCGGTGAAACCTCGATCTTCCGCGGCCGGGTGGAGCAGCAGGTCAGTGACTTCAGTTTCACCCTGAGCGAGATGGAAGCGACCATCGAGCGGGTGCGTGACCAACTGCGCCGGCTCGACACCGAGACCCAGGCGCAAATTCTCAGCCGTTATCAGGCCGAAGCGGAACGCGCCGGCTACGAGGAGTTCGACCCGCTGGAAATGGACCGTCACTCGCAGCTGCAGCAACTGTCGCGTGCGCTGTTCGAGTCCGCATCCGACTTGCTCGACCTCAAGGAAACCCTGGCGGCGAAGAACCGCGACGCGGAAACCCTGCTGCTCCAGCAGGCACGGGTGAACACCGAGCTGCAGGAAGGCTTGATGCGTACCCGCATGGTGCCCTTCGACCGCCTGGTGCCGCGTCTGCGCCGTATCGTCCGGCAGGTGGCCAGCGAGCTCGACAAACACGTGGAATTTGTCGTCGGCAACGCCGAGGGCGAGATGGACCGCACCGTGCTCGAGCGTATGGTGGCGCCGCTGGAGCACATGCTGCGCAACGCCGTCGACCACGGCATCGAGGTTCCCGAGGCACGTCGCGCCTCCGGCAAGCCGGAAAGCGGCACCATTCGCCTGAACCTTGGCCGCGAAGGTGGCGACATCGTCCTGACCCTGGCTGACGACGGCGCCGGTATCAAGCTCGAAGCCGTGCGCCGCAAGGCCATCGAACGCGGCATGATGGATGCCGAGTCCGACCTTTCGGATTACGAGGTTCTGCAGTTCATCCTCGAACCGGGCTTCTCCACGGCCGACAAGGTCACGCAGATTTCCGGCCGGGGCGTTGGCATGGATGT
The DNA here is from genome assembly GCF_029871195.1 of Pseudomonas sp. BN415. NCBI lineage: Bacteria > Pseudomonadati > Pseudomonadota > Gammaproteobacteria > Pseudomonadales > Pseudomonadaceae > Pseudomonas > Pseudomonas sp. BN415. Next base: position 69,343 of record NZ_SSOK01000040.1, on the reverse strand, counting down.
GGTGCACTCCGAGGTGAAGCAGCTCGGCGGCACCATGAGCATCGACTCCACCCCTGGCGAGGGCAGCCGTTTCCTCATCCGCCTGCCATTCACTGTGTCGGTGAACCGTGCGCTGATGGTGCTTTCCGGCGAAGACCTGTATGCCATCCCGCTGAACACCATCGAAGGCATCGTGCGGGTCTCCCCTTACGAGCTGGAAACCTACTACCAGCCCGATGCGCCGCGCTTCGAATACGCCGGCCAGAACTACGAGTTGAAGTACCTGGGCGATCTGCTGGACAACGGCCAGCACCCCAAACTGGTAGGCCAGAGCCTGCCGCTGCCGGTGATCCTGGTGCGCTCCAGCGAGCACGCCGTCGCTGTGCAGGTGGATGCCCTGGTCGGCTCCCGCGAGATCGTGGTGAAGAGCCTTGGCCCACAGTTCGCCGGGGTCCACGGCATCTCCGGCGCCACCATCCTCGGTGATGGCCGCGTGGTGGTGATTCTCGACCTGCTGGCGACCATTCGCTCGCGCCACGCGCACCTGGTACAGCCGCAACTGCGTTCGGCCAGCGCCAACCTGCTGCCGGCAGACGTGGACGTGGAGCGTCCGCCGCTGGTGATGGTCGTGGACGATTCGGTGACCGTACGCAAGGTCACCAGCCGCCTGCTGGAACGCAACGGCATGAACGTGCTCACCGCCAAGGATGGGGTCGATGCCATTGGCCTGCTGCAGGAGCAGCGGCCGGACATCATGCTCCTGGATATCGAAATGCCACGCATGGACGGCTTCGAGGTGGCTACCCTGATCCGCCACGACGAGCGCCTGAAAGACCTGCCGATCATCATGATCACCTCGCGTACCGGTGAGAAACACCGCGAGCGCGCCATGGCCATCGGCGTCAATGACTACCTGGGCAAGCCCTACCAGGAGTCTCTGCTGCTCGAAACCATCCAGCATCTGGTCAAACGGACATGACAGAGAAGACATCCGCACGCATTGCCGTGCTCGCCGACACCTCGCTGCAGCGCCATGTGTTGCAGCAGGCCCTGACCGGCAACGGCTATCAGGTCGTGCTCAACAGCGATCCGGCCCGCCTGGACGAAGCGGCGCTGAGTGCCTGCGAGGCGGATCTCTGGCTGGTGGACCTGGCCCTGTCCGAGGATTCGCCCCTGGTGGACAACCTGCTGGAGCACGCCACTTCTCCCGTGCTGTTCGGCGAAGGCCATGCCCCCGAGCGCCATTCGGAGCATTACCCGCGCTGGGAGCGGCGTCTGTTTGGCAAGCTGAAGAAGCTGGTGGGCGATCCGGCGGTGGCCGTGGGGCCGAGCCTGGAAACCCTGCTGGCCGAGGCCCAGCGCCCGACACGCCTGGAACTGCCCAAGGCGCTCGCCGATACCCCGCTGGTGGCGGGCGAGCCCGCGCGCCAGGTCTGGCTGCTGGCTGCCTCCCTGGGGGGGCCGGCGGCGGTCAAGGCGTTCCTCGATGCCTTGCCCGGTGGCCTGCCGATCGGCTTTCTCTACGCCCAGCATATAGACCCCAGTTTCGAGGGCGCGCTGCCCCAGGCCGTGGGCCGCCATAGCCAGTGGCACGTCAACCAGGCCCGCCACGGTGATAGCGTGCGCTGCGGCGAAGTGGTGGTCGTGCCCATCAGCCGTGAACTGAATTTCTCCGACGACGGCCGCATGCAGATGGGCGAACGGCCCTGGCCGGAGCCCTACAGCCCGTCCATCGACCAGGCCATGCTCAACCTGGCCCAGCATTACGGCGCCCAGTGCGGCGTGATCGCCTTCAGCGGCATGGGCAGCGATGGCAGCGCCGCAGCTGCCTACCTGCGTCGTCAGGGCGGGTTGATCTGGACCCAGAGTGCCGATACCTGCGCCTGTTCAAGCATGCCGGACAGCCTGCGTGAAGGCGGCTACAGCAGCTTCGGTGGCGACCCGCGCGAGCTGGCCGCCAAGCTGGTCGAACATCTGGCTGCGCAGTGCAGCTAACCCAGGAATTCTCATGAGCCAAGCCGTTACCACCCAGAACAGCACTGCCAGCCTGACCGGGCTGCTGCTGCCGCTGTCCGACCGTACCCTGCTGGTGCCCAACGTGGCCCTGGCTGAGCTGATTCCCTACCGTGCCCCCCAGTCGACCTCGGGGTTGCCCGCCTGGCTGCTGGGCCAGGTAGCCTGGCGCGACCTGCGCCTGCCGTTGCTGTCCTTCGAAGGCGCCGCCGGCGGTGAGGTGAAGGTGGGCTCAGGCGCGCGGGTGGCGGTACTCAATGCCCTCGGTGGCCGCCCTCACGTGAAGTTCATCGCCTTGCTGCTGCAGGGCATCCCGCGCTCACTGAAGCTGGAAGCAGACCTGCGCCGGGCCAACGCGCCGCTGTCGGTGCTGGAGCTGGATGCGGTGCAACTGGGCACTGATGTGGTGAAGATCCCCGACCTGGCGGGACTGGAGCAGATGCTGGCGGATGCCGGTCTGATCTGACTCGGACGAGTAGGGGCGGTTTGTAGGAAGTGGCGGGGCGGCGCTCCCCTTGAGCCTGTGAAACCCATCAGCAGCGGTCGATGGGTTTCGCTGCGCTCTACGCCATCCTACGGACGATCCAATTCAGAAATCGCCCCAGAGCTGCTGCGCCACGCTGAGCGCCACCACCGGCGCCGTCTCGGTGCGCAGTACCCGCGGTCCCAGGCGGGCTGCGTGGAAGCCCGCCGCCTTCGCGGCCTCCACTTCGGCCTCGGACAATCCGCCCTCTGGGCCGATCAAGAAGGCCAGGCTGCCCGGCCTGGCATGGCCGGCCAGGGGCTCGGCCACCGGATGCAGGACCAGCTTGAGATCCGCCTGCACGTCGCGTTGCCAATCGGTCAGCGTGACCGGTGAATGGATCACCGGCAGTACCGAGCGGCCGCACTGTTCACAGGCGCTGATAGCCACCTGGCGCCAGTGCGCCAGGCGTTTGTCGGCGCGTTCATCTTTCAGGCGCACCTCGCAGCGCTCGCTGACGATGGGGCTGATCTGGGCGACACCCAGTTCAGTGGCCTTCTGGATCGCCCAGTCCATGCGCTCGCCGCGCGACAAGCCTTGGCCCAGATGCACCCGCAATGGCGATTCGGCCATGCCGGTAAAGACTTCGCGCAGCTCTACCCGCACCGTCTTCTTGCCGACCTCGACCAGCTCACCCAGGTATTCCTGGCCGGAGCCGTCGAACAGCTGCACGAGGTCACCGGAGGCAAGGCGCAGCACGCGGCCGATGTAGTGGGCCTGGGCTTCGGGCAGGTCGTGTTGGCCGAGGGCGAGTGGGGCGTCGATGAAGAAGCGGGAGAGGCGCATGGGCGTTCGGGCAAAGGGAGGACAGGCGCGCAGTTTAAGGCCTGGCGCGCCGTCCGTGTTACCCGTCAGCCTGGATCGCGATGGTTCGGGTGGAGGTCGGCGGCAACTTGCACGCTCACCGACTCGCGGGTGGCGATGTCGATGCCTTCACTGGCCACTTCGGCGAGAAAGTCGATCTGCTCCTCGGTGATCACGTAGGGCGGCAGGAAGTACACCACGTTGCCCAGGGGACGCAGCAGGGCGCCGCGCTCCAGGGCGTGCTGGAAGACCTTCAGGCCGCGACGCTCCTGCCAGGGGTAGGGCGTCTTGCTGGCCTTGTCCTGGACCATTTCGATGGCCAGCACCATGCCGGTCTGACGCACTTCGGCCACGTGCGGGTGGGCCGCCAGGTGCGCGGTCGCGGTGGCCATGCGCATGGCCAGTTTGCGGTTGGCGTCGATCACCCGATCCTGCTCGAAGATATCCAGCGTCGCCAGGGCGGCGGCACAGGCCAGCGGGTTGCCGGTGTAGGTGTGGGAATGGAGGAAGGCGCGCAGGGTCTGGTAGTCGTCGTAGAAACCCTGGTAGACGGCTTCGGACGTGAGCACGGCGGCCATGGGCAGGTAGCCGCCGGTCAGCGCCTTGGACAGCACCAGGAAGTCCGGCGCGATACCGGCCTGCTCGCAGGCGAACATGGTGCCGGTGCGGCCGAAGCCGACGGCGATCTCGTCGTGGATCAGGTGCACGCCGTAGCGGTCACACGCCTCGCGCAGCAGCTTGAGGTACACCGGGTGGTACATGCGCATGCCGCCGGCGCCTTGGATCAGTGGCTCGACGATCACCGCCGCGACTTCTTCATGGTGTTCGGCCAGGGTGCGCTCCATATGGGCGAACATGGCGCGGGAGTGTTCTTCCCAACACATACCCTCGGGCCGCACGTAGCAGTCGGGGCTCGGCACTTTGAGGGTGTCCAGCAGCAGCGACTTGTAGGTTTCGGTGAACAGCGCCACGTCGCCCACCGACATCGCCGCCACGGTTTCGCCGTGGTAGCTGTTGGTCAGCGTGACGAAGCGCTTCTTGCGCTCCCGCCCCTGGTTGCGCCAGAAGTGGTAGCTCATCTTCAGGGCCACTTCGATGCCGGAGGAACCGTTGTCGGCGTAGAACACCCGGTCCAGCCCCTTGGGCGTGAGCTTCACCAGTCGCTCGGACAGCTCTACCACCGGCTGGTGGCTGAAGCCGGCGAGGATCACGTGCTCCAGCTGGTCCACCTGGTCCTTGATGCGCTGGTTGATACGCGGGTTGGCGTGGCCGAAGACGTTGACCCACCAGGAACTGACGGCGTCCAGGTAGCGCTTACCCTCGAAGTCCTCCAGCCAGACGCCTTCACCGCGGCGGATTGGCACCACCGGCAGGCGTTCGTGATCTTTCATCTGGGTGCAGGGGTGCCAGAGCACGGCGAGGTCGCGTTGCATCCAGTCGGCATTGAGGCCCATGAGTCGTTCTCCTGTAGCGATCGGCGAAGCCTATGCAATGAGGCTGGCTCGGACAAGCAGGACGCACCCAACCACCCGGAAGGCACGTCTGGCCCGGCCGTTGGGGCTGGCGTATCCTGCGCGCCAATTTCGTATAACGCTGTTTCACCGGGGGAATCTTCATGCCTGCAGCCTGGCGCGTCTTGGCGCTGATCATCGTGGGAGGGTTCAGCGCGACGGCGCTGGCCAAGGACAAGCAGCCGACGGCCATCGTCATCGGCGGTGGCATGGCGGGCCTGACCTCGGCCTACGAGCTGCAGCAGAAGGGCTGGCAGGTCACCGTTCTGGAGGCCAAGCCGAGCATCGGTGGCCGCTCGGGCCTGGCGGCCAGCGAGTGGGTCGGCAGCGCCAAGTTGCAGCCCAGCCTCTACCGCTACCTGGACCAGTTCAAGCTCAAGGCCGTGCCCGCGCCGGATTACGTGCGCAATCCGGGCTACCTGGTGAACGGCCGTTACTTCTCCCAAGCCGACCTGCTCAAGGAAGCCCCGAGCACGGTGGAAGGCCTGAAACGCTTCGACAAGAGCCTGGACGACCTGGCCGCCTCCATCGACGACCCGCTCAAGCCGCTGGTCAATCACACGCTGCAGACCCTCGACTCCATCAGCGTCGCCCGTTGGCTGGAGAAGCTGAGCCTGCCACCCACCGCGAAGGCCCTGGTGGAGCAGCGCATTCGCTCCCGTTATGACGAACCCTCGCGGCTGTCGCTGCTCTACCTGGCCCAGCAGGCCCGCGTCTACCGCGGCCTGCCGGATACCGAGATGCGCGCTGCGCGCCTGCCCGGCGGCAGCCAGGGCCTGGCCCAGGCCATGGCCAAGCAGATCAAGACCATCAAGACCAACGCCCGGGTCTCGGCCATCGTGCAGGAGAAAGACGGCGTCACCGTCAAGGTCGATGGTGCCGGCTACCACGCCGATTACGTGGTGCTCGCTGTACCTCTGCCGGCCCTGGGCAGGATCAGCCTGACGCCGTCCCTCTCCGCCCTGCAGCTGCGCGCCCTGAAGGACATCAACTACGGCTGGCGCGACCAGATGCTGCTGCAATTCAAGAAACCGGTCTGGGGCAAGAGCCGCCTTTCCGGCGAGGTCTACAGCGACCAGGGGCTGGGCATGCTCTGGGTCGAACCGGCCCTCAAGGGCGGTGCCAACCTGCTGATCAACCTGTCCGGCGACAACGCCCGCCTCATGCAGGCCTTCGGCGACCGGCAGATGGTCGACCAGGTGCTGATCCGCTTCGACAAACATTTCCCGGGCGCCCGCGAGCAATTCAAGGGCTTCGAGCTGCGCCGCTATGGCAAGGACGCCCTGGCCGGTGGCGCCTACCTGGCCTATGGCCCCGGCGAAATCAGCCTTTACTGGCGCATGTGGGAGAAGCCCCTGGGCCGCGTGGTGTTCGCCGGTGAGCACACCGACGCGCTTTATCCAGGCACCCTCGAGGGCGCCCTGCGCAGCGGCCAGCGTGCTGCCGCCCAGGTCATCGACCTCAAGGCCGGCAAGGCCGTTGGCCCGGTGGAAGCAGTAGCCGAGGCCAAGCCCGAAGCGGCACCCAAGACGCCCATCAAGGACGAGAAGAAAGGCTTCTTCTCCCGTCTGTTCAACTGAGTTGTATCCCCGGCGGCGAGCTCATCGCCGCCGGTCCCCCTCCTCACACCGTTCGGCCGCGGCTGACGAGCTATCAGGCTTTTCTTTCGACAAAAGTCGGCAAAGTCCCTCTCGTTATAAAGATCGTTTTACTCGATATTTCAAAGCAAAATTTTCCGCTTTAATTCGATAGATTTACCGCTAGGCTTTATCACTCGCGTTTACCCAGCCTGTGTTTTCCAAGGACGTCCTCCATGCAATGGCGTAATTCCCCGTCTCGCTTCGGCCTGGTCAGTATTCTTCTGCATTGGGGGGTGGCCATCGTCTTCGTCGGCCTGTTCGCCCTGGGCCTGTGGATGGTCGGTCTGAACTACTACAGCAGCTGGTACAAGACCGCCCCGGACATTCACAAGGGCGTCGGCATCCTGCTCTTCCTGGTGATGCTGGCGCGCATGGCCTGGCGCTTCATCAGCCCGCCGCCGCGCGCTCTGCCGAACCACGGACCGATGACTCGCCTGGGCTCAAAGGTTGGCCACCTGGTGCTTTACGTCGGCCTGTTCGCCCTGATGATTTCCGGTTACCTGATCTCCACGGCCGAAGGTCGCGGCATCGCCGTGTTCGGCCTGTTCGAAGTACCGGCCACCCTGACCGCCATTCCCGATCAGGAGGATGTGGCCGGCGCCATTCACGAATACCTGGCCTGGGGCCTGCTCATCTTCGCCGGCGTCCACGCCCTGGCCGCCCTCAAGCACCATTTCATCGATCGCGACGCGACCCTGACCCGCATGCTCGGTCGCGACGCCAAATAACGCTGCAACCTCTCAACAAGGAGATTTACCGATGCTGAAGAAAACCTTCGCTGCGCTCACCCTCGGTGCCGCACTGTTCGCTGGCCAGGCCATGGCCGCCGACTACGTGATCGACAAGGAAGGCCAGCACGCCTTCGTCAACTTCAAGATCGGCCACCTGGGCTACAGCTACATCTACGGTACTTTCAAGGATTTCGACGGCACGTTCAGCTTCGACGAGAAGAACCCGGAGGCCAGCAAGATCAAGGTCACCTTGAAGACCGCCAGCGTTGATACCAACCACGCCGAGCGTGACAAGCACATCAAGAGCGGTGACTTCCTGAACGTCAGCAAGAACCCCACTGCCACCTTCGAGTCCACCGCGGTCAAGTCCACAGGCCAGGGCACTGCCGACGTAACCGGCAACCTGACCCTCAACGGTGTGACCAAGCCGGTAGTCGTCAAGGCCAAGTTCGTTGGCCAGGGCGACGACCCGTGGGGCGGCTACCGCGCCGGCTTCGAAGGCTCGACCACTATCAAGCTGAAAGACTTCGCTATCCAGAAGGACCTCGGCCCGGCCTCCCAGGAAGCCGAGCTGATCATTTCCTTCGAGGGCGTGCGTTCCTAAGCACGCTTTCCTGCAGTACCAGAACGCCGGCCTTGAGCCGGCGTTCTGTTTTGTGGGCAGAAAACTGACCTGGTGGGAGATTCCATGTCAACGCCTTGGTCACGTAGGGTCGATGACGCCTTTCCATCCACCAGCGGCGTTATGCAGAGCCTCGAATGGTGGACCGGAAAAGCGTGGTCCACCCTATGGCTGAAGACCATCCTGCGGCGTTGAGGCCCTGAGAGCGAATTCATTCACGGCTGAGATCGTTCACACTGGGAAATGCGCTCCTCGCGGAAACGAAAACGCCGGCACTGGGCCGGCGTTTTCATGAGCAGTTGAAACTCAGCGATTGCGGGTCAGCAATGCCGGCTTCTCGCCGCGCGGGCGGTTGCTCTGTTGCAGTTCGTCCAGTTGCTCCGGCGTTGGGAAACGGTCGGTGCGGGACTCTTTCATGATGATCTTCGGTGCCGGCTTGTTGGCCCGCGGGTCCTGCACGGCCGGCTCGTCGCGACCACGAGACACCAGTTGATCTTCGCCACGGCGCGGGCCATTGCCACGGCCTTTGGCGGGCTTGCCCTGGCGCTGCTGGCCTTGTTTCTGGCCCTGCTTCTGGCCACCACCGCCCTGGCGCGGAGCCGGGTTGCTGCCCTGGCTACGGCTCTGACCGCCGCCGCCACTGCGGCCCTGACCCTGCCCCTGCGGACGCGGTGCCTGGCCTTGGCCCTGACCGCCACGGCGCTGATTGCGTCCCTGGTTCTGGCCCTTGGGTGGGTAGGGGCTGACGTAGTCGACGCGGTTCCCGAAGTTGTCCACCTCGTCATCGAGGAACTCTTCCGGATCGCGATCTGCGTTGGACTGCTGCGGACGTGCCTGCTTGGGTTGCTGGGGCTGGGGCTGTCGTTGGCCGGCAGCCTGTTGGCCTTGTTGGCCTTGTTGGCCTTGCTCCTGGCCTTGGCCCTTACCCTTGCCACGGCGGCGATTGCGGCTCTTGCGCTCCTTGCCTTCGGCACCTTCACCGGTGGTGTCCTTGGACTCACCGGCAGCCTGGTGTGCCGGGGCCTTGCCTTCGCGCTTGGGTTTGTCGGCGCGCGGCTGGCGTTCGGGGCGCGATGGGCGCGCTTCTGGGCGTTCGGCTTCGACTGTCGCCGGGTCGAAGCCCTGGGTGTCGCCGTCCGGGATCTTCTGCTTGGTCAGGCGCTCGATGGCCTTCAGCAGTTTCTCTTCATCCGGCGCTACCAGGGAGATGGCTTCACCACTGCGGCCGGCACGGCCGGTACGACCGATACGGTGCACGTAGTCTTCTTCGACGTTGGGCAGCTCGAAGTTGACCACATGGGGCAACTGGTCGATGTCCAGGCCGCGGGCGGCGATATCAGTGGCGACCAGGATGCGCACGTCGTTGGCCTTGAAATCCGCCAGGGCCTTGGTGCGCGCGTTCTGGCTCTTGTTGCCGTGAATCGCAGCAGCGGCCAGGCCGTGCTTGGTGAGGTACTCGGCGAGCCGGTTGGCGCCGTGCTTGGTACGGGTGAAGACCAGTACCTGCTCCCAGGCGCCGACCGTGATCAGGTGCGCCAGCAAGGCGCGCTTGTGGCTGGCGGGGAGATGGAACACGCGCTGCTCGATGCGCTCCACCGTGGTGTTCGGCGGGGTTACCTCGATGCGCTCGGGATCATGCAGCAGCTTGTTGGCCAGGTCGACGATGTCTTTCGAGAAAGTCGCCGAGAACAGCAGGTTCTGGCGCTTGGGCGGCAGCTTGGCGAGGACCTTCTTCACATCGTGGATGAAGCCCATGTCGAGCATCCGGTCGGCTTCGTCGAGCACGAGGATTTCCACATGGGAAAGGTCGACTTTGCCCTGTCCGGCCAGGTCGAGCAGACGACCGGGGCAGGCCACCAGCAGGTCCACGCCCTTGGACAGGGCCTGCACCTGGGGATTCATACCGACACCGCCGAAGATGCAGGCGCTGGTCAGGCTCAGGTCACGGGCGTAGAGCTTGAAGCTGTCGTGTACCTGGGCCGCCAGTTCGCGGGTGGGGGCCAGTACCAGTACGCGCGCCTGGCGCGCGCCGTGGCGCTGGGATTTGTCGTGGTGACCGTTGGGGAACAGCAGTTCCAGAACGGGCAATGCGAAACCGGCAGTCTTGCCGGTACCAGTCTGGGCAGCAACCATCAGGTCGCGGCCTTGCAACACGGCGGGAATGGCCCGCTGTTGCACGGGGGTGGGCTGGGCGTAGCCGGCAGCTTCGACGGCGCCGACCAATGCCTCGGAGAGACCGAGGGAAGCAAAGGACATGGGAAATCCTGTGTAGTTCTAAGGGGCTGGCCCAATAGGGTGATCGTGTCTGGCTAGAATCGCGGCGATGGCGCGCGGTCCCGACCGGTCCTGCTGGCCGAAGGGATGGCTCAGCGTCCGGGCGTATGCCTGACGGAGCGCCGAGTATAACAGCTCCTCGACAATGTACAGCCCTTGTGGTGCTCAACGGTTACCAGAGATGTCTCCACCGGGCTCCTGGTAGCGCGCTACCAGCCGTGCATATTCGGGTTCCCGCTTGAAGCGCCGCAGCGCTTCGCCGAAGCGTTCGGCCAGGCCTTCCAGGCGCGGCAGACGGCGGAATGCGAGGTACAGGTGGTCGCGACTGATCACGTGGGCGTGCTGACCCACCTGGTCTTCGAGCCCCATCTGGTGGAGCAGGAATTGTCCTGCCCGGCGGTCGTTCACCACCAGGTCGACCCGGTCGCGCACCAGCTTTCCGAGGTTGGCCTCGTGGGTGGGCGCCGGCTCGCGAATGAACAGCGGCGAGGTGCGGAAGGCCTGGTCGGCGTACCAGTAGCCGGGGGAGACACCCACTTTCAGACCCTGAAGATCGGCCAGGCGCTGGAAGGGATAGGGCCGTTGCCGGGCGTAAAACAGCACGAACTCCACTTGCGACAACGGCTCGCGGGGAAAGGCCATCTGCTTCTCGCGCTCCCGGTTCTGGAAAATATCCAGCACCGCATCGGCCGATCCGCTCTCCAGCTCCACCAGACAGCGCTTCCAGGGCATCAGACTCCATTGCACCTCGATTCCCAGACGCCGGAATACGATGGCGCTGGCCTCGTAGTCCAGGCCGCGGGGCTGGCCGTTCTCCTCGTAGATATAGGGTGCCCAGGGCTCGCTGACGATGCGCAGGGGCTCGGCCTGGACGGCTGAGCCGAGGCTGGCGAGCAGGGTGAGGAGGAGCATGCTGAGTAATGGCATGTGGCCAGATTACGTGGCCGCAAGCGCCGTGGGTAGTACGCCAAGGGTCAAAGAACCGAAGCTGTGACCGCCTTCGCGACTGAATCGCGCAGGCGGATACAGCCACCATCAACCCAGCGGACTGGCCAACCCGGCCAGGGTCTGGTCCAGCACCTCGCGTGCTTGACCCAGGACCTCTCGTTTCCAGCCGTCCTGTTGCGGGTAGAAGGCGCCACGCAACCGCTGCTTGATGCGTTCGCGTGTCTTGGGGGCGGTGCCCGGATTGTTCTGCAACCACTGCTCGGCGCGCAGCGCGGAGAGTACTCTGCGTCCCGGCAGCGTGCCGTATTCCAGGGTCAGGCCGTTGTATTCGGCCTGTTCGCACTCGCTTATCACCATCTGGTCGAGGGTGCCATTGAGCTTCGCCGATACCGAGGTGCCTTCGGCGCTGTTGGTCACCTGGGGCCCCCACCAGCGGCGGGCGCGGGCGATGGCCGCGGCCTGTTGATGCCCTTTGTAGATGCGTTCGCCAACCCCATGGGGGCCGAGCCCGGTGTGCACGTCGATCCAGGCGATGCGCTGACATTGGCGTCCGTATTCACGCAGGACGCGGCGCAGCGTGAGGTTGCTCCAGGTCGGCCGGGTTCCGGCGAAGAACAGCCCATGCGGGTCACTGTGCTGGCCGCGAGAAATGGCGCTTTGCAGGCTCTTCTTGCCATGGCGCAGGGCATAGCCGAGCAGGCGCAAGTCGTTCAGCAGGTTCGGTCGCAGCAGCCAGGGTGCTACGGCGCGGTAGTCGGGGTTGTCGGCCAACGGCTGGGTGAAGTCGAGAAAGTTGCGGTTCAGGTCGACGTTGTCCTCGTTCACCCGGCGCAGCCAGGAAAAGCCGTAGGGGTTGAGGGCGTGAAGGTAGAGCACGGCGAGGTCGTCTCGTCGGCAACGCGCGGCCCAGGCCTCGTCGCGCAGGCGGTCGATCTGGATCGCCGAGCCGCAGAATCCCTCGACACCGTGGCAGCCGCTGCTGAGCACCAGCAGGTTGGCGGCATCTCGCGGGCCGCTGTAGGCCAGGTCCAAGGCCAGATGCTCGTTGTCGCAACCGCGCAAGGGGTGCAGGTGGGACTCTACGGCGAGGCCGCGCTGGCCACAGCTTTCAAGGAATTTGCGGCGGGCTTCGGCGTAGTCGCCGGAGAAACAGGTCAGGTCCATTTCAGGTTCCGTGTCATGCGCCCGTGGACGTTCACGGGCGCGGCCGTGCCCGGGCACTGGCTTGTGGCCGGTGCCTGGCGACGGCACTCAGGGCAGGGGAGCGGTTGGCGACCGGATGGGCCACCGCGCTGGGCGCCGGTCGGCGCGGGTCAATCAGGCTGCCGGGATCACCACCCGGCCGACGCTGCTGAGGCGCTGGCCGAGTTCCACGGTATCGATCTCGATCTGCGTGCCGAACTCGGCGGACAGTGTCTGCAGGCGCTCGAGGATGCGTCGCGCCTGCTGCTGGTTGTCCGCGCTGTCGAAGGCCAGGCGCGGGATGCCGCGTTCGGCGTCACGCCCGTCGAAACCCAGTTCGATGGGGTGCAGCAGCAGTTCCTTGAGGCGGCCATCCGTATTGAAACGGCATTCGGCGACCACACTTTCGAACCAGATCGGCTCGCTGAAGATGCCCACCACACGCTTCCATTCGAGGAACTCGGCCGGGGTGGAGATCCGCGGGTTGGTGATGCCCTTGGGGCCGACGATGGCTTCGGCGGCCATCCATTCCATCTCCTCCCACTCGTCGCGGGCCACGACCTGCTGGCTGTTGTCCATGAAACAGAAGTTGCCCAGGGAGTAGAGCAACGGTTTGCCGTTGTAGACTTCGATACCGCGAATCTGGTGCGGGCCGTGGCCACAGAGCATATCGGCACCGTTGTCCACCAGGCTGCGCGCCAGGGTCGGCAGGTAGTTGGGCACTTCGGTGGTGAAGTTGTCCGGCTCGTGGGTGTGCTGGGCGACGATGGCGAAATCGGAAGTTTGTTTGGCTTGGCGCAGGTTCAGCAGGATTTCTGCCTGGTCACGCTTGTCGCACTCATGGTGGATGCGCAGCGAGCCGGCGGCGGCATTCGGATCGACGCGATAGTGCAGGGCCATCCCCAGGTGCACGCTGTGCTGGCCGTAGAGGGCTTTCAGCAGGTAATGGTCCTGGAAGGCCTCCTGGTCGTTCAGGCGCTTGAGCACGGCGAAGTCTTCAGCCGACACCAGGCGATGGGGCGTGGTGCGCAACGGGTTCAGGCCGGGGCGCGGCGGCACTACCCCCAGCCCGTCGTTGGCCGGCGAATTGGCTTCAAAGGTAGTGGCGTAGGAGATCAGCGACACCCGCGCCCGGTCGGTGTTGACGAAAGCCGGCGCCCGGGCGGCCGCGAGGCTGGCGCCAGTACCGGCGTGGGTGATGCCGGCGGCATCCAGCAGTGCGTTGGTCATGCGCATGCCGGCCGCGCCCCAGTCCAGGGCGTGGTTGTTGGCGCGGGCCATGAGGTTGAAGCCCAGCGAGGCGAGGTCCGCCGGCGCGTCCGGGTCGCTGATCAGCCAGGCGAAGCCGGACTCGGCTTCCGGGTGGCCGTCGTAGGTCTTCAGGTCGATGGCCGAGCCTTCGTAGTTGCCGACCACCACATCGCCGCGACTGAGGATGTCCAGCAACTCGGGGGACTTGCGCTTGAGCTTGTGGGCGATGGCGTGGGTGATAATGATGTCGCCCACGGCGATCACGCAGAAGCCGTCCTCGACCTCGGCCTCGCGCCAGGAGGGTTTCAGTTCCAGGGTGGCCGGCCGCTGCTGCGGAGCGCTGATACGTTGATGCATGAAGCGTGATTCCTGACTTAGGCCTGGCACGGGGCCGGCGTGTTGGCGGATTCGGTGGAGTGAGTGGCGATCTGAGCGCGGCTGCGTTCCGGGTCGATCAGGCGCAGGCCGAGCAGGCCGCCGGCGACCAGGGCCAGGCCGAACAGCCCGACAGCCAGCTCGAAGCCCCTGGCGATGTCGCCGCCCTCCCAGCCGACAGCCTGGCCGACCACATGAGGCGCGAGCATGCCGGCGCTGGTCATCAGGCCGATGTGGATGGCCAGCATGCTGCCGCGTTGCCGGGGCGGGGCGATGAAGGCGACGATGCTGTTGGCGAACGCCGGCAGCAGGTTCACCAGGATGCCGCCGACCAGGTACAGCGCCAGGGTCGCGGTCAGGCCCTGTTCGACGAAGCCCATCAGACTCATGGCAAGGCCAGCGACCAGGCAGGCCAGCATGGGGGGCGCGACCATTGCCAGGCGTACGCTGGCGCCGCGCTTGAGGGCGCGCTGCGAGAGGCTGGAGACCGCCAGATTGAGCGCGATCACGCCGACGGTGGCGGCCATCACCACGTAGCCGGACTGCATCGGCGTCATCGCGAGGCCCTTCTGCAGGTACACCGGCACCCAGCTGTAGATCAGTGCAGTGGGCAGGTAGCTGCAGAAGCCGGCCAGGGTAATGAAAACGAAGGTGCGGTTGAGCAACAGGTGGCGATAGGGGGCGGTGCCGCCGGAGGCTTCGTCCTCGGCATCGTCATGCTGGCCTTCGCGTCCGTACACCAGCCATAGCACCAGCCACACCAGGCCGATGGCGGCCAGGATCAGGTAGCCCACCCGCCAACCCAAGTGCTGGATCAGCAGCGGCAGCGATAATGCGCCGGCAATCGCGCCGAGCATGATCGCCACCTGGATCAGCGCCGACGGCAGTACCCGTTCGCGCGGTGCGTACCACTTGAAACAGGCGTGCTGGGTCACCGCGGTGCCCGGCCCGCAACCGGCGCCGAGCAGCATGCGGCTGGCCACCAGGGCGAAGAAGCTGCTGCTGAGGGCGGTCAGCAGCTGGGCCACCATCCACACCACGGACATGCCGGCCAGGATGCCGCGACTCGGCAGGCGGTTGGCGAGAAAACCCACCAGCACGCCGGAGATGGAGTAGAGAAAGAAGAACGCGCTGCCGATGAAGCCGAACTGCTCGGGACTGAGTTTCAGCTCGTCGATGATCTGCGGGCCGGCGAAGGCGAAGATGCTCTTGTCCAGCACGCTGATGACCATCACGGCCATCAGTAGGGCCACCACCAGGGGGCGGCGGCTGTCGGAAGGGACGCTCATGCTTGGGTCTCACTCAGGTAGGTTTCCACCAGGCGTGCCCAGAGGCTGGCGCCGAAGGGGATGGCGGAGTCGTTGAAGTCATAGCCGGGGTTGTGGACCATGCAGCCGCTCGGTCCGCTGTTGCCATTGCCGAGCACCATGTAGCAACCGGGGCGCACCTCCAGCATGGAGGCGAAGTCCTCGCTCCCCAGGTAGCCGCTGGGCACGCTGGTGAGCACCGCCTTCTCGCCCACAAGGCCGCGTGCTACCTGCTGCAGCAGCGTGGTCTCGGCCGGCGTATTGACCAGCACGCCGATGCGCTCGTCGTAGTCCAGGTCCAGCTCGATACCGTGGGCAAGGGCGATGCCCTGGCTGATTTCGGTGATGCGCCGGCGCAGCAGCGTGCGGATGTCCGGGCTGGTGGAGCGCACGCTGAGTTTCAGGGTGGCCACGTCCGGGATCACGTTATGGGCTTCACCGGCCTGGATGGCGCCGATTGTGATGACGCCTACCTCGCCGGCCGGCACGTTACGCGCGACGATGGTCTGCAGCGCCAGGACCAGTTCGGCGGCGGCGACGATCGGATCGCGGGCCTTGTGCGGCATGGCACCGTGGCCGCCGACACCGATCAGGCGGATGGTCGCCACGTCGGACGAGGCGCTCATGGCCCCCGGCTGGCTGACGAACATTCCCACTGGAAGCCCCGGCATGTTGTGCAGGGCATAGACCGCATCGCAGGGAAAGCGCTCGAACAGGCCGTCCTCGATCATCCGCCGGGCCCCGCCCAGGGTTTCCTCGGCGGGCTGGAAGATCAGGTTGAGGGTGCCGTCGAACTGGCGCGTCTCGGCCAGGTAGCGGGCGGCGCAGAGCAGGATCGCGGTATGGCCGTCATGGCCGCAGGCGTGCATCTTGCCGGCTTCGCGGCTGGCGTGGGGCACGCCGCTTTCTTCCAGGATCGGCAGGGCATCCATGTCCGCGCGGATGCCGATGCTGCGGTTGCCGCTGCCGTGCTTGAGGACACCGACGACGCCCGTGCCGCCGATACCCTCGAAGACCTCATAGCCCCATTGCCGCAGGTAGCCGGCCACCAGCTCGCTGGTGACGTGCTCCTCGAAACCGAGCTCGGGATGCTGGTGGATCCGTCGCCGAATCTGCGCGAATTCATCCTGCCAGGCCAGGATCTGTGGGATCAGCTGCATGGTTTGCCCTTGTTGTCGTGGTCAGCATGGCGCGCAGCATGCCGCAGCCCGAGGGGGCCGGGATAATCACCTCTGGGCATGCATATCGGCTTTGGTTATGCACGCGCTGCCAACGGGCAGCGCAGGTCACAACGGGGCTGGCGAGATTCAGGGGGCGGGGTTGAGCAGCAGGCTGGCCTTGGGCGCATGGGGGTTTTTGTAGGCGTAGACCAGCTCATCGGTGAGGGCCTTGGCTTCGCGGGTCATCAACTCCTGGTCACGGCACACCAGGGAGATGTTCATTGGAGGCACCTGCTCCACCAGATCGAGCGTCTCCAGTTCCTGGCCAAGCTTGCGCACATGGTCGAGCACGCGCAGCGACCAGTAACTCACCGCGTCGGTGTTCAGCGCCAGTTCGGAGAACAGCACCACCGAGGCGCATTCGATGACCCGTTCCGGTGGCTCCACCTGATAGGTCTCGAACATCCAGCCGACCCGCGACTGCTCCAGCGAGTCCTGCAGCAGCCATTCCTGGTCGCGCAATTCGCCCAGGGAGCGGGCATGGCGCAATGGGTGGCCCTTGCGTACGGCGAGCACGGTGGGCTGGGTGAACAGCTCGGTCCAGTGGAATCCATCGCTGCTACGGGAAGCCGGTAGCGAGGTGAGCACCAGGTCGAGCAAACCTTCGCGCAGGCCTTCCATCAGCTTCGACGGGCGCAGTTCGTGAATCTTCACCTGCACCTTGGGGTAACGCTTGCGGTAACGGTTGAGGCTGGCAATGAACTGCGCACCCGGGGTCACCGGCGAGACGCCGATGGAGACTTTGCCGTCCATCACACCCTTGAGGGTTTCGATCTCGTCGCGGGCGCGACGCACTTCTTCGAGAATCAGCCGTGCACGGCGTACCAGGCGTTCGCCGTACTCGGTCAGGGTAATGCCGCGGTTGGAGCGCACCAGCAGCGGTACGCCAAGCTCGGCCTCCAGCTCCTTGATGCCCTTGGACAGGGCGGGCTGGGAAATATGGAGCAGCCGCGAGGCTTCCTGGATGCTGCCACTCTCGCAGATCGCGACGATGGCGCGGAGCTGGTGCAACTTCATGAACGGGCCCGGGTGGTTGAAGAGTTGGCCGACTTTAAGGCAAGAAGCGGGCCTGGTGCTGTAAAGAGAAGTTTCAGCGGTGCGACGTTGCCGGGAATTCCCGGACTTCATCCGGGTGATGAAATGTTTCTCCTGTGCGGGCGATTTCAATGGCTCTGTCTGGCTTAGGTGTTTCAAGCAGATGCATTGGCCGTAGGCGCTGGCAAGCCAGCGCCTGCAAAGCTCTTGGCCCGATGGTAAATCTCTCGCAATACCTGACGCAGACATAGCGATATCAATTGCCCGTACAGGGTGTCCTTGGGCCGAGCCAGCCACGAAAAAGGCGGCCCGAAGGCCGCCAAGGTGGAGCGCGTTGCGATCAGCGGATACCGGTGGCGCGCAGGGCGTTGGGGGTGAACTGCTTGCGGCTGTAGTTGATGTCGAACTGGTAGGCGTTCTTTTCCTCGTTGTAGAGGGCGTTCACCGCGTAGCGACCGGATTGCACGTCGTAGTGTGTTTCGGCGTTGAACAGCGGCATCTGCTGGTCGTAGAAGAAGCTGGTGTGGCCTTCGGAAACCCGCCACAGGTTGCCGCGACCGTCGTAGGCGTCGGCTTCGGCGGCTTGCCAGCTGTCCTCGTCGATGTACAGGTCGCGCCGCGAGTAGATGTGGCGCTGGCCTGGCTTCAGGGTCGCGGTCACGTGCCAGACGCGGTGCAGTTCGTAGCGGGTGTGCTCGGGGTTGAGGTGGCCGGGCTTGATGACGTCGCTGTATTTCAGCTTGGGCGAGCCCAACTTGTAGGCGTTGTAGGGGATGTACAGCTCCTGTTTGCCTACCAGTTTCCAGTCGAAGCGGTCCGGCGCACCGTTGAACATGTCGAAGTCGTCCAGGGTCCGCATGCCTTCGGCGCCGGGGCTGTCGTAGGCGATCTGTGGGGCACGGCGCACGCGGCGCTGACCGGCGCTGTACTGCCAGGCCATGCGTGGTTCCCTGACCTGGTTGATGGTCTCGTGGATCAACAGCACGCCGCCGGCCAGGCGAGCCGGGGAGAGAAATTCCTCGCGGTAGAAGTAGAGGATGTTCTCCATCTCCTGCGGCGAGTAGTCCGACAGACCCACCGGATAAGCCAGCTGCTGCTTCACCAGGCTTGGGGTGAAGGCGCCGTTGGCCTGGGGCGAGGCCTGCACCACCTGGCGCTGCAGGGACAGACCGCGGTAGCGGCCGATGTGGTTCCAGATCACCTCCAGGCCGTCCTTCGGGATGGCGAAGGGCAGGCCGCCGCTCTTGTAGTGCTGCAGGCCGTTGCCGTTCTCCGCCAGTTGGGTGTTGCCGGCGTTCTCGCGGGTGGCGTCCAGGTAGCCCTGGGGCAGGGTGATGGAGCGGCGAGTCGGGTAGACCGGTATGCGGTAGCTGTCCGGGTAACGCTTGAACAGCGCCAACTGGCCGGGGGTCAGCTTGTCCTTGTACTGCTCGACATTCTGCGCGGTGATGGTGAACAGCGGTTGGTCGGCGGCATAGGGGTCGGAGAGGAAGCCGTCGGCGTCGCGCTGGCCGGCGTCCTTGGCCAGGCCACCGGTCCAAGCCGGAATGCTGCCCTCGGCATTACCGGCCTTCTCGGCCCCCATCGGGGTGAGGTCGGCGCCAAGGCGCGCAACCTGGTCGGCCGGCACCGCGGCCAGCGCCTGGGTGGCGAGCAGGCTGAGGCCGATGCAGCCGGCGCGCAGGAATCGTGAATCGATCATGTTCAGTTTCATGTGCAGGGACCTCAGAAGCTCGCGCCGACGCTGAAGGCGAGGAAGTCGCGGTCGGTATTGGTGTTGAAGTCGCCGCCGAAGTAATCGGTGTAACTCAGGCTGGCGGTGTAGGTGGACAGGTAGTCGGCGTCGAGGCCGAGGCTCACTGACTGGTTGCCTTCGGTGAAGGTCGGGCCGTAGCCGTCGACGTCATGGGAGAACGCCAGGTTGGGCTTGAGGTTGATCCCGGCGATGGCGTCGTTGAACTCCAATTGCGCGCGCAGGCGGTAGCCCCAGGAGTTGTCGGTGTAGAAGCCCTTGTCGGTGCACTGGTCCGGATTGGTGGTATTGAGCAGCGCGGTGCAAACGGTGTTGCCGGTGCTGCCCAACGCGGATGCCGAACTCGGCAGGGCGCCGTTGCCGAACACGCTGCTGCGGCCGAAGCGCAGGTCCGAGCCATCGCTGGAGCCGAGGTCGCCGATATGGCTGAAGCCCACTTCGGCCACCAGGTTCAGGCGGTCGGCGGCCAGTACCTGGTCGAAGGTGTGCACCGCGGTGACCTGGGCCTGGCTGAAGGGCATGCGCTTGTAGCCCTGTACGAGGCTGCCGGCGCTGGTGTCGGCCCAGTCGGTGTCGAAGATCGCCAGGCCATCGAGGTTCAGCAGGCCCACCAGGCCGCCGACGCTGGCGGCGGTCGACACGTCCGTGCCGTTGAGCGACAGCGGCATGTTTGGCCGGTGACTGATCTCACCCGACAGCGCCGTGCCATCCGGCAGGGTTGTGGCGAAGCTGATGCCGTAAAGGCGGATGTCCTCGGGGTAGGCCAACTGGTAGCGCGCTGTGGCAGGGCCCGGGGCGCCGCTGATCGCCGCCAGGCTGGGCGCGCCGACCGTCCAGACGCTTTCCGGCGTACGGCTGTGGTAGTTCATGGCGTAGAAGCCGAACTCGGTATCGTTCAGCGCCGGTACCAGCCAGCGCATGGCCACGCCGAACTGGCCGCCGTCGCGGGCTTCGTCATCCGGAAGGCGCGGCACCCAGCCGTAGCGGGCCGGGTCGCGGTCGAAGTCGGTGCCGAAGGTGGTCATGCCGAGATCGCAGCCCTTCGGCGCGGTATCGCTGCCGAAGAAGGTGCCGCAGTTGTCCAGTACGGTCTTGTCCCACTCCAGTTGGTAGAAAGCTTCCACCGAGAGGTTCTCGGTCAGGCCCTGGGTGGCGTAGAGCATGTTCACCGGGATCAGGCCTTCCTTGATCTCCGAGCCGGGGCGGCGGAACGCGGCGACGTCGGTCGGGTTGATGGCGTTGATGCCGTTGGCGATGAAGGTGCTCTCGCCCCAGCTCACCACCTGCTTGCCGGCGCGCGCGCTGCCGGGCAGGTCGCCGATCAGGTAGTTGTGGTAGACGAACGCGTCCAGCAGTTGGGCGCCGGACGACTTGGCGGCGTTATCGCGGCCGCTGTCGTCGATGTCATAGAGCGGACGGTGTTCGTCCTTGAGCTCGAAGTCGTACCAGTACTTGCCACGCAGGAAGACGCCAGTGTCGCCGTACTTGAGTTCGAGGTCGTGGATGCCCTTGAAGATCTTCGAGAAGGTCTCGCCCTTCTTGAAGTTCAGCCGGCCGTCGTCGCTGGTGCGGGTCGAGGCGGTGCCGCCATTGGCCTTGCCGATGAAGGCCTTGTCGGCATCGTCCATGGCCCAACTGGCGCCGATGGACAGCGACGAGTCGAAACGGCCCTCGATCTCCCCGATGTTGAAACTGGCGGCCTGTGCCGGTAGCGCGCTGGACAGTGCTACAGACAGGGCCAGGGCGCTGGGATATATGGCCCCCGCGCCTGTTGTTGTTCTTTTCATGATGCTCTCCGCCTGGTCAAAGAAGGCCCGCGGAAAGACCCGCCGGGCTCACGCTTCTTTGCAGCCTGATGACAGGTGCGGGGGCATCCTAGGTAAGGGGGCGGCGTCCTGACTTCTGAATAATCCTTATGCCCATAGCCAAAGGTGAGGATGGCGACGGTGCGGTTGGCGACGCGGTGCAGGCGGGAGCCCGGAAACGCTGCTCCGGTGGGCGCTGGCAACGCATAGCCCGGAGTTATTCCGATAAGTAGGATGAAAGACGGATGCGGTGTTCCGGGCTGAGTTGGCGCGTGTTGTGGGAGCGAGCTTGCTCGCGACGGCCGCGCTCGGGGCTGTTCGCGAGCAAGCTCGCTCCTGCACGGCCATGCAGATGCGGAAAAGAAAAAGGCCGGGACAACGCCCGGCCTTCTTGTCTTCTACAAGGAACTCAACGCGGCAGATTGAGGTTCTTCCAGATTGCCAGGCTCGGTTCGGCCTGGTTCAGGGTGTAGAAGTGCAGGCCGGGAGCACCGCCCTGGAGGAGCTGTTCGCACATCTCGGTGATCACCTGCTCGCCGAAGGCCTGGATGCTCTGCGTGTCATCGGCGTAGGCCTCCAGTTGCTTGCGGATCCAGCGCGGGATTTCCGCGCCGCAGGCGTCGGAGAAACGGGCCAGCTTGCTGTAGTTGGTGATCGGCATGATGCCCGGGACGACCGGGATGTCCACGCCCAGCTTGCGTACGCGCTCGACGAAGTAGAAGTAGCTGTCGGCATTGAAGAAGTACTGGGTGATCGCGCTGCTGGCGCCGGCCTTGACCTTGCGCACGAAGTTGGCGAGGTCGGACTCGTAGCTGCGCGCCTGCGGGTGAACTTCCGGGTAGGCGGCGACTTCGATGTGGAAGTGGTCACCGGTTTCGGCGCGGATGAACTCAACCAGTTCGTTGGCGAAGCGCAGCTCGCCGCTGGCCATGCCCATGCCCGACGGCAAGTCGCCACGCAGGGCGACGATGCGCTGGATGCCGGCATCCTTGTAGTGGGCCAGCAGGGCGCGCAGTTCGGCTTTGCTGTCGCCGACGCAGGACAGGTGCGGCGCGGTGGGCACCTTTACCTCGCCGTCCAGCTGCAGCACGGTCTGCAGGGTGCGGTCGCGGGTGGAGCCGCCGGCACCATAGGTGCAGGAAAAGAAATCCGGCTGGTAGCTGGCCAGGGTGCGGGCGGTGGCCATGAGTTTTTCGTGCCCGGCTTCGGTCTTTGCGGGGAAGAACTCGAAGCTGTAACGGCGTTCTTGGGACATTGAAGACTTCCTTCAGTGGCAGACCTCAAGCTGCGGGAAGAACCTTCCCCGCAGCTTGCTGCCCATGGCTCTTAGTAGCGGTAGGTGTCCGGCTTGAAGGGGCCTTCCA
The DNA here is from genome assembly GCF_029871195.1 of Pseudomonas sp. BN415. NCBI lineage: Bacteria > Pseudomonadati > Pseudomonadota > Gammaproteobacteria > Pseudomonadales > Pseudomonadaceae > Pseudomonas > Pseudomonas sp. BN415. The sequence continues at coordinate 47,006 of NZ_SSOK01000040.1, read as the reverse complement.
CGGTCACGCCGATATAGTCGGCCTGCTGCTTGGTCAGCTGGGTGACCACGCCGCCGAAGCCCTTGACCATCTCCAGAGCCACTTCTTCGTCCAGCTTCTTCGGCAGTACTTCGACGGTCAGGCGCGCGGCCTTGTCGGCGGCCGACAGGTCGGCGAACTTCTGCTCGAAGAGGTGGATCTGCGCCAGCACCTGGTTGGCGAAGGAACCGTCCATGATCCGGCTCGGGTGACCGGTGGCGTTGCCCAGGTTCACCAGGCGGCCTTCGGCCAGCAGGATCAGGTAGTCGTCGTTGAGCGGGTCGAAGCCGTCGTTGCCAGTGCGGTGGATCTTGTGCACCTGCGGCTTCACTTCTTCCCAGGCCCAGGTCTTGCGCATGAAGGCGGTGTCGATCTCGTTGTCGAAGTGGCCGATGTTGCACACCACGGCGCGCTTCTTCAGGGCCTTGAGCATGTTGGCGTCGCAGACGTTGACGTTACCGGTGGTGGTGACGATCAAGTCGATCTTGCCCAGCAGCGCGGCATCGACGCTGGCTTCGGTGCCGTCGTTGAGGCCGTTCTTGTACGGGGAAACGACTTCGAAGCCGTCCATGCAGGCCTGCATGGCGCAGATCGGGTCGACCTCGGAAACCTTCACGATCATGCCTTCCTGGCGCAGGGACTGGGCCGAGCCCTTGCCCACGTCGCCGTAGCCGATCACCAGGGCCTGCTTGCCCGACAGCAGGTGGTCGGTGCCGCGCTTGATGGCGTCGTTCAGGCTGTGGCGGCAGCCGTACTTGTTGTCGTTCTTGCTCTTGGTCACCGAGTCGTTGACGTTGATCGCCGGGACTTTCAGGGTGCCGGCCTTGAGCATGTCGAGCAGACGGTGCACGCCGGTGGTGGTTTCTTCGGTGATGCCGTGGATCTTCTCCAGCATCGCCGGGTATTTCTTGTGCAGGATCTCGGTCAGGTCACCGCCGTCGTCCAGCACCATGTTGGCGTCCCACGGCTGGCCGTCCTTGAGGATGGTCTGCTCGATGCACCACTCGTACTCTTGCTCGGTCTCGCCCTTCCAGGCGAACACCGGGATACCGGCGGCGGCGATGGCGGCAGCGGCCTGGTCCTGGGTGGAGAAGATGTTGCAGGAGGACCAGCGCACTTCAGCGCCCAGGGCGGTCAGGGTTTCGATCAGCACGCCGGTCTGGATGGTCATGTGGATGCAGCCGAGGATCTTCGCGCCTTTCAGCGGCTGCTGGCCCGCGTACTTGCGGCGCAGGGCCATCAAGGCCGGCATCTCGGATTCGGCGATGATCAGCTCGCGGCGGCCCCAGGCGGCCAGGGAAATGTCGGCGACCTTGTAGTCGGTGAAATCGGCAGGCGTCATGACAGCGCTCATGCGTGAGTCTCCATTCGTAGTGTGCGAATGGGCGCCGTTGATGCGTTTGTCGACCGGCGGGCTGCCGACCGGGTCTACGCCCCTTCCGAGCCTGACAGGCGGAACCTGATTCGAAACAGGCACCACGTGCTGCAGCGCCCCTCGGAAGGGAGGCGGGAACGACCGGGCTGTGCCGGTCGTTTGAAAAAACCTGCGGATTATAGCGGTGCTGGCGGGCAAGCCCAAGGTTTTCCGTCGCCCGGACGGGTGCCTATCGCAGCCATTGAAACCCTTGTTGCGACAAGCGTTGGCCGTGCGTTCATGATGCATCCCATCTCACACAAGGAGGACGCTGTATGAATTTCCATACGCGCAAATGGATCAAGCCCGAAGACCTCAACCCCAACGGCACCCTGTTCGGCGGTAGCCTGCTGAAGTGGATAGATGAAGAAGCGGCTATCTACGCCATCATCCAGCTCGGCAATCAGCGCGTGGTCACCAAGTTTATCTCCGAGATCAATTTCGTCAGTTCGGCGCGCCAGAGCGACATCATCGAACTGGGCATCACCGCCACCGAGTTCGGCCGCACCTCCATCACCCTGTGTTGCGAGGTGCGCAACAAGATCACCCGCAAGAGCATCCTGACGATCGACAAGATGGTGTTCGTGAACATCGGTGAAGACGGCCTGCCGGCGCCCCATGGCAAGACCGAGATCACCTTCATCAAGGACCAGTTCAAGGAATAGTCGTGCATTGGCCCGGGCGCATTTCGCTTGGGCAGGCCGGCCATGGCTGGCGCTGGCGCGACGGGGCAGGCTGGCACGCCTGTCCCTTACTGCGCGGAGCCGCCATGACCCTTGCCTACTGGTGCGTACTGATCGCCCTGTTCCTGCCTTATCTCTCCACCGCCACGGCCAAGTTCACCGGGGGCGATTTCGGCCTGCGACAGAACCACGATCCGCGCAGTTTTCTCGCCGGCCTCGACGGTTGGCGCAAGCGCGCTCACAACGCCCAGCTCAACGCCTTCGAGGTCACGCCGGCCTTCGCCGCGGCTGTGATCATCGGCCATCTTGCCGCCGGCGCCAGTCAGGACACCCTGGACGCGTTGGCAGTGGCCTTCATCGCCAGCCGAGTGCTGTATTTCATCTGCTACCTGGCCGACTGGGCAGCCCTGCGTTCCGTGGTCTGGTTCGCCGGTATGCTGCTCATCGCTGCGTTTTTCTGCGTCGCCGCTTGACCCCGGCCGGCGCACCTGGGGATTCAGCGCAGCAGCGTCTGCTCGGCCGCCTGCAGCTCGGCGCGGGTCGCCACGAGTAGGATAAAGCGTCTGTTCATCGGTTTTTCCTCCAGTCGTGGGGGGTGCCATTCTGGCTGGAAGAGCCGGCTGGTGCGGGTTGGATTGTCTCTTCATTGATCTGCGACAAACTGTCGCCAGGCTTGGTATTTGCCGGACAGGTGGGGATACTGTCGCCCGCCGTCAGCCCTACCCGTGATCCTGCCGATGAATGCCAAGACGCTTCTGATCGTTGTCACCGCTTGCCTGGGCCTTGCCGCCTGCGGTGGCGTGGACCCCAATTCGCCGCTGGGCAAGCGCCAGGCGATCTTCAAGGACATGCTGCGTACCAGTGAAGACCTCGGCGGCATGCTGCGTGGCCGCATCAATTTCGACGAGCAGCGCTTCGCCACTGGCGCGACCAAGCTGGATCAGCTCTCCCGTCAGCCCTGGCAGCATTTTCCACAGGTGCAGGAAGGCGACGCCGACAGCGCCGCCCGCGATGAGGTCTGGCAACGCGAGGAGCGTTTCCAGACACTCGTTCGCGAGTTGGAAGCCAGCACCGGGCAGCTCGCCAGTGCCGCCCAGGCCCGCCCGCTGACCGCCCAGAGTGTGGCGCCCCTGGTGCAGAAGGTCGAAGACAGCTGCGAGGCCTGCCACAAGGAGTTCCGCGCTTACTGAGGTGCGGAGAATCCGTCTACCCCGGCGCTCCGGAGCCGCGCTGCCAGCGCCTGAACGTCTGGATGCTGAAAGAAGGCTTCCAGCCTGGCAGCCTTGATCGGTCCCAGGCCTTCGCGCGTTTGCCAGTCTCGTGCAGTCCTGCTGCTGAGCGTCGCCCAGTTGCCCTCCAGCCGTGCTGCGCCCGTGGGCGGCAGGCCCAATGCGGCCAGCCATCGCGCGAACGGCCTTGCGCGGGCATCGTCGAAACGCTGTGCCAGTGCGCTGGCGCGTAGTGCGCCGATGCCCGGCCTGGCTTCCAGTGCCGCCACGTCGAGGTCCAGCCAGTCCAGCAGCCCGGTCAGTTGCAGGCGGGCCCAGGTGCCACGCCCCATTCCTTGCAAGGCCAGCCCCCTGCGGCCGCCCAGCCATTCCAGGCGCGAAAGGAACTGCTCGTGGCAGTCAGGTTCCGGGCGAAAGCAACTGAGGGCGTGATACTGGCCAGCCGCTGGTGCTTGCACTTTGGGGCGCTCGGCGGCACGCAGCACCACGGAATCCAGCTGCGGAATCGTCAGGCCGGCCAGGGCGATGGCCACCTGGTCGCCGGGGCGGACGTCCAGTGCTCGCCAGCGTTTCAGGGAGCCCAGCCCGACGCGCTGGATGCGCCGGCCATCGAGTTCGACCGGCGCCAGCCTCAGCAGTGGCGTGACCCGACCGGTGCGACCCACCTTGAACTCCACCGCGCGGACTTCCGCCAGGGCCTTGGTGAATGGGTATTTCCAGGCCACCGCCCAGTTCGGCGGTTGCGGCTTCCACCGTCGCGCCGCCGGTCGCGCGCCCTGGCGAATGACGATGCCGTCGCTGGCGAATGGCAGCGGCGAGCGATACCAGCGTTCGCGCCAGGCGGCGATGTCCTCGGCGCTGGCGACGGGGTGAGTAAGCCCGATGGCATCTGCGAACCCCATTGCCTCCAGGCCTTGCAGGCGCTTTTCCATCCGCGCAGGGCCGTCTGGCCAGTCCCAGACGAAGAGGCCAATGCCGCGGGCGTCGCGTTCTTCCAGTTCGCGTCGATTGAGCAGCCCGGCCACTTTCCCGCGCGCGCCCTGACCGCCATGTTCCGCCTGCACGTGAGCGTCCAGTCGCCAGTAGAGTTCGCCCTGCAGTACACCATCGCCGATGCCGGCCAGCTGCGCTGGAATGGCGGCGATGCGCCGTGCCTGGTCGGTCCAGTCCTGTCCGTGGTCGCCGTCGCCCCGGCTGATGGCCTGCGCCAGCCACCCCTGGCGGTACACCAGGGTGACGGCCACGCCATCCACTTTGGGCTGGACCCACAGGTCGCGGCGTTGTCCAAGCCAGCGGCGCAGGTCGTCGATGTCTCGCAGCTTGTCCAGGCCGGTCTGGGACACCGGGTGGCGGGCTCGGCCGGAAGCGCCGGCAAGGGGATCGTGGGTCGGAGGTGCCTCGGCGGGAAAGCAGTCGCGCAGCAGGTCCAGGCGTGCGCGGCTCTGGTCGTAGAGCTCGTCATCCACCGGCGAACGGCCCTTGCGGTGGTACTGGACGTCCCAGTCGGCGATGCGCTTGTCGAGGGCGGCGAGCTCGGTGCTGGCGCGCTCGCTTGGCCAGTCCGGGCAGGCGTCGGCCAGGGCGAGGCAAGGCAGGAGATAGGGAAGACATATCCAGGTTTTCATGGCGAGCCTCCGTGCTCGTGGGGGAGGCGGCCAGTCTAGGCAGGGTACTTGTCGGCGGGAGCTGAATTGCGTGTCCGTCCGGGCGCGATTCGTTGTGGGGGAAAGAGCAGCGCTGCGAAGAGCCCAACAAAAAGCCCCGCACAAGGCGGGGCTCTTTGTCGATCGGTCAGGGCTTAGAGGCCAGCGGCAATTCGCAGGGCGTCGGCCTTGTCGGTCTTTTCCCAGGTGAACGCGGTGAAGGTGTCGTCACCGTAGGTCATCTCATAGGGATTGCGACCGAAGTGGCCGTAGGCCGCGGTCGGCTGATACATCGGGTGCAGCAGGTCGAGCATCTTGGTGATCGCGTACGGACGCAGGTCGAAGTGCTCGCGAACCAGCTGGACGATCTTGTCGTCGCTGATCTTGCCGGTGCCGAAGGTGTTGATCGAGATGGAGGTCGGCAGGGCCACGCCGATGGCGTAGGACACCTGGATCTCGCAACGCTCGGCCAGACCGGCGGCAACGATGTTCTTGGCCACGTAACGGCCGGCGTAGGCAGCCGAACGGTCAACCTTGGACGGGTCCTTGCCGGAGAACGCGCCGCCACCGTGACGGGCCATGCCGCCGTAGGAGTCGACGATGATCTTGCGACCGGTCAGACCGCAGTCGCCCACTGGGCCGCCGATCACGAAGTTGCCGGTCGGGTTGATGTGGAACTGGGTGTCCTTGTGCAGCAGTTCGGCCGGCAGCACATGCTTGACGATCAGCTCCATCACGCCTTCGCGCAGGTCGGAGTACTTCACGTCGGGGTTGTGCTGGGTGGACAGCACGATGGCGTCGATGCCGACGACCTTGCCGTTCTCGTAGCGGCAGGTGACCTGGCTCTTGGCATCCGGGCGCAGCCACGGCAGCAGGCCGGACTTGCGGGCTTCGGCCTGACGCTCCACCAGACGGTGGGAGAAGCAGATCGGGGCGGGCATCAGCACGTCGGTTTCATTGCTGGCGTAGCCGAACATCAGGCCTTGGTCACCGGCGCCCTGGTCTTCCGGCTTGGAGCGGTCGACGCCTTGGTTGATGTCCGGGGACTGCTTGCCAATGATGTTCAGGATGCCGCAGGTGGCACCGTCGAAGCCGACGTCGGAGCTGTCGTAGCCGATGTCGATGATGACCTTGCGCACCAACTCTTCCAGGTCGACCCAGGCGGAGGTGGTGACTTCACCGGCGATGATCGCAACGCCGGTCTTGACCAGGGTTTCGCAGGCAACGCGGGCGTGCTTGTCCTGGGCGATGATGGCGTCGAGGACGGCATCGGAAATCTGGTCGGCGATCTTGTCCGGATGGCCTTCGGACACGGATTCGGAGGTAAACAGGGAGTATTCGCTCATCTATCGGTTTTCCTATTCGTTACCGGTGGGTGAGTTCGCTTCGTGAATCCGGTTTGGCGAAGTGCCGAACCTGAATCTGAAAGCCGTTTCGCAAGCCAATGTAGAGGCTCTCGCCGGGCGTGAGCCCCGCGGCATTGGCCCAACGGGCCAGGTCGTCCTGTTCGAAGCCCAACCATAGATCGCCGCAGGCCTCCCTGGCCCAACTCTGGTTGTGGCTGCACAACTCGGTTACCAGCAGGGCGCCACCTGGCTGCACCCGCTGGGCCAATTGTTTCATCGCATCGGCCGGTGCCGCGAAGTGGTGCAGGACCATGTTCAGCACCACGCAGTCGGCGGCCGCCTGCTCGTCATTCAGTGCATCGGCCAGCCGCAGTTCGACGTTGCCGAGGCCTTTTTCGCTGCAGCGCATCCGCGCCAGTTCCAGCATGGCCGGGCTGTTGTCCAGCGCCGTGACCTGGCGGAAACGCCGTGCCAGGTCCGGCAGGAATCCGCCGTCACCAGGTCCGACCTCCAGCGCCGTGGCGCCGGATTCGAAACTCAGTGCGTCGAGCAATGCCAGCACGCTGTCACGGTATTGCGGCAATCCTGCGATCAGGTCTTGCTGCGCCTGGAATTTTTCCGCCGCGCGGGCGAAGAAATCGCGGCTGATCGCTTCGCGCTGCGCATGCACTTCGGCGATGCGCCCGGTGATTTCGGCGGGCAGCTCCAGTTCGTCCACCTCGGCCAGCAGGGCAGCGTGCAACATGCCGCCGACCCGCTCGTTCTGGGCCAGGGCGCGGCGGTAGAAGATCGCGTTGCCTTCGCGGCGGGTGGCCACCAGGCCCGCCTGGGACAGCACCTTGAGGTGATGGCTCATGCCTGATTGGCCGGTGGCGAAGATCTGTGCCAGCTCCAGCACGCCGAACGAGTCGTTGGCCAGTACCCGCAGCACGTTCAAGCGCAGCGGATCGCCGCCGGCCTTGCACAGGGCGGCCAGCTCGTCGCTGTCGTCATGACGGATCTGGGGTACGCGCAGACTCATAGGTGGCGCAGTCTAGCCCCCGACCCCGGGTGTCGCAATGCCAATATCAAAAAGTTTTGATATTGGGTGATCGGCGGTTAGCCGGGTTTTCGCGTCAGTTCGAGGAATGCGGCCGGCGCCGGGCTCAGGCTCTGCCCTGGCCGCCAGAGGGCGTGGAGTTCGCGTTCGATGCGCAGGTCGCGTACCGCCAGGCGCACCAGGCGGCCGCTGGCCAGTTCCGCGCGGACCATGTGCGGCGATAGCCAGGCGATGCCGCGGCCGTCCTGCACCAGGCGTTTCAGCGCTTCGGTGCTGCCGATGGACATCCGTGCGCGTAGTTCAATGCCCCGTTCGCGGTAGGCCTGCTCGACGCTGGCGCGCGTGGCCGAGCCTTGTTCGCGCAGGTAGTGGTCCTGCCCAGCGAGATCCTGGCCACTGAGTTCGCCGTGTCCGGCCAGCAGGTGCGTCGGGCCGACCACTGCCAGCAGGCGGTCGCGGTCCAGCAGGTGGCTGGAAAAGGCCTGGCGGTCGAACTCGCCTTCGACGAAGCCCAGGCTGATGCGGCCATCTTCCAGCTGGGCTGCCACCTCGCGTGTATTGCTGACGGCGAGGTCCACCGCCACGGACGGATGCACCTGGTGGAAGCGTTCGATCAGTTCCGGCAGTAGGTAGCTGCCCAGGGTGGCGCTGGCGCCGAGGCGCAACTCACCGTCATCGAGGCTGGAAAAGCCGCGCAGGTCGCGCTCGGCAGCCGCTTCCAGGGCGAAGATGCGCTGAGCGTATTGCAGCAGGCGCTGGCCGCCCTCGGTCAGGTTGACCCCACGTGGCTGGCGGTCGAACAGGGTGAGGCCGATGCTGGTTTCCAAATCGCGGATTTCCCGGGTTACCGCCGGCTGACTGATGAACAGGCGGCTGGCGCCGGCACTGATGCTGCCGCTCTCGGCGACGGCAAGGAAAACCTTGAGGTGGTGCAGATTCATAAATGAAAGGTATGTAATAGATGCTGAATATGTATTTTTCATATAGCACGGCGCGACCTAGTCTGGCTCGGTCTTTCCCGCCGCGGGATCACCCGACCGGAGTCCACGATGCCACGCCCCTTTACCCGCCTCGCCGAGCCCCTGGCATTCGTCCGTCAGTTCACCCCCAGCTGGTTCGCCGTGACCATGGGCACTGGTGCGCTGGCGTTGGTCGTGACGGCGTTGCCCTGGGGCGGGGAGCCGGAAGCGCGGCTGGCGGAGGCGCTGTGGTTATTCAATGCCGCACTCTTCGTGGTCTTCGCCCTGTTGTTCGTCGCGCGGGTTCTGCTGTTTCGCGACACTGTGCGACCGATGCTGCTTCACCCGGTGCAGTCGATGTTCCTCGGCGCCATCCCCATGGGGCTGGCCACCCTGATCAATGGCCTGGTGCTGCTCGGCGTGCCGCGCTGGGGCGATAAGGCGCTCGCCCTTGCCCATGGGTTGTGGTGGCTGGATGTGATGCTGGCACTGGGTGTCGCCCTGTTGGTGCCTTATTTGATGTTCACCCGGCAGGACCACGCCCTGGAGAAGCTCACGGCGGTCTGGCTGCTGCCCATCGTCGCCCCCGAAGTGGCGGCATCCTCGGCCGGCGTGCTGGCGCCGCACTTGGCGCCGGAGCTGGCGCGGCAGATGCTGGTTGTGGGTTACCTGCTCTGGGGCGTCTCCCTGAGCCTGGCCTTCTCCCTTATCACGCTGGTGATGCTGCGCCTGGCCCTGCACAAATTGCCGGGCAGTGAGTTCGCCGCGACCAGTTGGCTACCGGTCGGCCCGTTAGCCACTGGCTGCCTGGGGCTGCTGAGCATGGGCAAGGCAGTGCCCGCAGCCTTTGCCGGCACGCCGCTGGCAGGCGAGGCGGAACTCGCCCGTGATGTCGGTTTGCTTGGTGGCCTGCTGCTCTGGGGGGCTGCGGCCTGGTGGTTGGTGATGGCACTGTTCTGCACCCGACGCCACTTGCGCCAGGAGATGCGTTTCAACCTTGGCTGGTGGGGGTTCACCTTCCCGCTGGCGGTATTCACCCTGGCCACCTTCGAGTTGCAACGACGCACCGGCCTCGGTTTCTTCGGCCTGGCGGGGGCGGCGCTGGCCCTCGGTCTGGCACTGATCTGGCTGCAAGTGATGGCGCGGACACTGGGCGGACTCTGGCACGGAGAGCTGTTCCAGGCGCCCTGCCTTGCGGCTGCGGGAGGACTTTCGCGCAACTGACCGGCGAACTGCGACCATCTGTGATTGCCCGCGACCTGCCGGCTGGGCGAAAATAGTGGCCTTTTTTCGATTAGCCGTCTATTCAGACCTGCAGGAGATAAGCGATGCCCAGCCGTCGTGAGCGTGCCAATGCCATTCGTGCCCTGAGCATGGATGCTGTGCAGAAAGCCAACAGCGGCCACCCCGGCGCCCCCATGGGAATGGCCGATATCGCCGAAGTGCTCTGGCGGGATTACCTGCAGCACAACCCGAACAACCCCGAATGGCCCAACCGTGACCGCTTCGTGCTGTCCAACGGGCACGGCTCGATGTTGAACTACTCGCTGCTGCACCTGACCGGCTATGACCTCACCATCGAAGACCTGAAAAACTTCCGCCAGCTCGGTAGCCGCACGCCGGGTCACCCGGAATACGGCTATACCGCCGGTGTGGAAACCACCACCGGTCCGCTGGGTCAGGGCATCGCCAACGCCGTTGGCTTCGCCATCGCCGAAAAGACCCTGGCTGCCCAGTTCAACCGTGAAGGCCACAGCATCGTCGACCACAACACCTACGTGTTCCTCGGCGATGGCTGCATGATGGAAGGCATTTCCCATGAAGTCTGCGCACTGGCCGGCACCCTCGGCCTGGGCAAGCTGGTTGCCTTCTACGATGACAACGGCATCTCCATCGATGGCGAAGTCCACGGCTGGTTCACCGACGACACCCCGAAGCGCTTCGAAGCCTACGGCTGGCAGGTGATCCGCAATGTCGACGGCCATGACGCCGACGAGATCAAAACCGCCATCGAGACTGCGCGCAAGTCCAGCGACCGTCCGACCCTGATCTGCTGCAAGACCGTGATCGGCTTCGGTTCGCCGAACAAGCAGGGCAAGGAAGAGTGCCACGGTGCGCCGCTGGGCAATGACGAAATCGCCCTGACCCGCGCTGCGCTGGGCTGGAATCATGCGCCCTTCGAAGTCCCGGCCGACATTTACGCCGAGTGGGACGCCAAGGCTGCCGGTGCCGCCCGTGAGGCCGCGTGGAACGAGCGTTTCGCCGCCTACGCCGCCGCCCATCCGGAACTGGCTGCCGAGTTCCAGCGCCGCATCAAGGGCCAACTGCCGGCCGACTTCTCCGCCAAGGCCGATGCCTACATCGCTGAAGTGGCCGCCAAGGGCGAAACCATCGCCAGCCGCAAGGCCAGCCAGAATGCCCTGAATGCCTTTGGTCCGCTGTTGCCGGAATTCCTCGGTGGCTCGGCTGACTTGGCCGGCTCCAACCTGACCCTGTGGAAAGGCTGCAAGGGTGTGTCCGCTGAGGATGCCTCCGGCAACTACCTGTTCTACGGCGTTCGCGAGTTCGGCATGAGCGCCATCATGAACGGCATCGCCCTGCACGGTGGCTTCATTCCTTACGGCGCCACCTTCCTGGTGTTCATGGAGTACGCCTGCAACGCCGTGCGCATGGCCGCGCTGATGAAGAAGCGCGTGCTGTTCGTCTACACCCACGACTCCATCGGTCTGGGCGAAGACGGTCCGACTCACCAGCCGGTCGAGCAGCTCGCCAGCCTGCGCTGCACCCCGAACCTGAACACCTGGCGTCCGGCCGACGCGGTGGAATCCGCCGTGGCCTGGAAATCCGCCATCGAGCGCAACGACGGCCCAAGCGCGCTGATCTTCTCCCGCCAGAACCTGCCCCACCAGGCGCGAGATGCTGGCCAGATCGCCGGCATCGCCCGCGGTGGCTATGTGCTGAAGGACAGCGATGGTGAGCCGGAGCTGATCCTGATCGCCACCGGTTCCGAAGTCGGTCTGGCCGTTCAGGCCTTCGACAAGCTGACCGCTGCCGGCCGCAAGGTGCGCGTGGTGTCCATGCCGTCCACCAGCCTGTTCGACCAGCAGGACGCCGCCTACAAGCAGGCCGTGCTGCCGGTACAGGTTGGCGCGCGCATCGCCATCGAGGCCGCCCATGCCGACTTCTGGTACAAGTACGTCGGCCTGGAAGGCCGCGTGATCGGCATGACCACCTTCGGTGAGTCGGCCCCGGCTGCCGCGCTGTTCGAGCACTTTGGCTTCACCGTCGACAACATCGTCGGCACCGCCGAAGAGCTGCTGGACGTCTGAGCAGGATGAGTTGAGGCCGCGATACCCATCGGCATGCAGCATGGGTATCGCTGCGCTCCACCCATCCTGCGGTCTGCCCTCCCGCGTTGCGCGGGAGTGGCTTTTCGATCCGAGACCACCCCATGCCTAGCAATCGCCCCTTCAAAGTCGCCCTCAATGGCTACGGCCGTATTGGCCGTTGCGTGCTGCGCGCGCTCCATGAGCGCAGTGGCGGGGCGAGCTTCGAGATCGTCGCGCTGAACGACCTGGCCGACCAGGCCAGCATCGAGTACCTGACCCGCTTCGACTCCACTCACGGCCGCTTCCCCGGAGAAGTGCGTGTGGATGGCGATTGCCTGCATATCAACGGCAACTGCGTGAGGGTGCTGCGCAGCGCCGAACCGGAGGGCATCGACTGGGCCGCCCTCGACGTGGACCTGGTTCTGGAATGCTCCGGCCAGTACACCCATCGCCAACAGGCCGAACGTTTCCTGGCTGCCGGCGCGCCCCGGGTGCTGCTGTCGCAGCCGATGGCCGGCGAGGCGGACATCGACGCCACCATCGTCTATGGCGTCAACCAGGACAGCCTGACCGGTACCGAGAAGCTGGTGTCCAACGCCTCCTGCACCACCAACTGTGGCGTGCCGCTGCTGAAACTTCTCAATGAGTCCGTGGGTCTGGAATACGTCTCCATTACCACCATCCACTCGGCGATGAATGACCAGCCCGTAATCGACGCCTACCACCACGAAGACCTGCGCCGCACCCGCTCCGCCTTCCAGTCGGTGATTCCGGTATCCACCGGACTCGCACGGGGCATCGAGCGCCTGCTGCCGGAACTGACTGGGCGCATCCAGGCCAAGGCCATCCGCGTGCCCACGGTGAATGTGTCCTGCCTGGACATCACCCTGCAGACCGCCCGCGATACCTCGGCCGCCGAGATCAACCGGGTGCTCCGCGAGGCCGCGGAAAGCGGCCCGCTGAAGGGCCTGCTGGCCTACACCGAGTTGCCTCACGCCAGCTGCGATTTCAACCACGATCCCCATTCCGCCATCGTCGATGGCAGCCAGACCCGCGTGTCCGGCCCGCGCCTGGTCAACCTGCTGGCCTGGTTCGACAACGAATGGGGTTTCGCCAACCGTATGCTCGATACCGCAGACCACTATCTGCGGGTTTCTGCTGTTTCTCGTTAACAACCAGCCCCCGTGAAGGACTGACCCCATGACCGTGTTGAAAATGACCGACCTCGACCTCCAGGGTAAGCGCGTACTGATCCGTGAGGATCTCAACGTGCCGGTGAAGGACGGCGTCGTGAAGAGTGATGCGCGCATCCTCGCCTCCCTGCCGACCATCAAGCTGGCACTGGAGAAGGGCGCGGCGGTAATGGTCTGCTCCCACCTGGGCCGTCCCACCGAAGGCGAGTTCTCCGAAGAGAACAGCCTCAAGCCAGTCGCCGACTACCTGAGCAAGGCCCTCGGTCGCGAAGTGCCGCTGGTGGCCGACTACCTCGGTGGCGTTGATGTGCAGCCCGGCCAGGTCGTGCTGTTCGAGAACGTGCGCTTCAACAAGGGCGAGAAGAAGAACGCCGACGAGCTGGCCCAGCAATACGCCGCCTTGTGCGACGTCTTCGTGATGGACGCCTTCGGTACCGCCCACCGCGCCGAGGGTTCGACCCACGGCGTGGCCAAGTTCGCCAAGGTTGCTGCTGCCGGCCCGCTGTTGGCTGCCGAGCTGGATGCACTGGGCAAGGCCCTGGGTAACCCGGCCCGTCCGATGGCCGCCATCGTTGCCGGCTCCAAGGTGTCCACCAAGCTCGATGTGCTGAACTCCCTGTCGCAGATCTGTGATCAGCTGATCGTCGGCGGTGGCATTGCCAACACCTTCCTCGCCGCGGCGGGCTACAAGGTGGGCAAGTCCCTGTACGAGGCTGACCTGGTCGACACCGCCAAGGCCATCGCCGCCAAGGTCAGCGTGCCGCTGCCGGTGGACGTCGTGGTCGCCAAGGAGTTCGCCGAAAGCGCCGCCGCTACCGTCAAGGCCATCGACGATGTTGCCGATGACGACATGATCCTGGACATCGGCCCGCAGACCGCTGCCCAGTTCGCCGAGCTGCTGAAGTCTTCGAAGACCATCCTCTGGAACGGTCCGGTGGGTGTGTTCGAGTTCGACCAGTTCGGCAACGGCACCAAGGTCCTGGCCATGGCCATCGCCGAAAGCCCGGCCTTCTCCATTGCTGGCGGCGGCGACACCCTGGCGGCGATCGACAAGTACGGCGTGAACGAGCAGATCTCCTACATCTCCACCGGCGGTGGCGCATTCCTTGAGTTCGTTGAAGGTAAAGTGCTCCCGGCCGTAGAGGTTCTGGAGCAGCGCGCCAAGTAAAACGACCTAAACCATGGCAGGCACCCGTGGTCCCTTGAAGGGGGATGCAAAGAGGAGTGTCTGCCATGCGCTACGCTGCGATTCTGCTGTTTATAGGTGCCGGATTGCTCGGCTGTTCCGGCGGTAGGCCGTCCAGCACCTGTGAAGTGATGAGCCCGCCCCAGGTGATAATCCCGAGCAATCAGGACGACCAGCGGGTCGAGGCGCAAAGCAGTGGTGACCCCACTGAGAGCAACGAAGGACAACAGCATTGCCCGTGACGGCGCAGTGCCCGGATGGCCGGAGCCATCCCCAAGGAGACGTGGATGAAAGGTTGGTTCGCCCTCGCGGGCTTCGCACTCCTGGCTGGTTGCGCCGGTCAGCAGGCTCCCAGCGACGACTGGACTCGCTGGGTCTGCGACAGCCAGGCCGAAGTGCTCTGGCGCTTTGCCGGCACCGACAAGGAGAGTGTCGATCTGCGCCTGGGCGGCGGCGATATCGTCCATCGCCTGAAACGGGAACCCTCAGGCTCCGGCGCGCTCTACAGCGACGGCAACCTGGCCTTCCACACCAAGGGTGACGAAGGCCTGGTCTACTGGGTGGCTACCGATGATCTGATCGGGCGCGGCTGCAAGGCACTTTGATCCGTTTCTGATTTATCCCGGGGTGGCGGATGACCGCTCCTCTCCGGGAACTTGAACCCGGCCTGCCCCTGCGGCAGGCTTTGTAATTTGACAGCCCACCCACTTGGGAGACTGAAACACCATGGCACTCATCAGCATGCGCCAGATGCTGGATCACGCCGCCGAATTCGGCTACGGCGTACCGGCTTTCAACGTCAACAACCTGGAACAGATGCGCGCCATCATGGAAGCGGCCGACAAGACCGATTCCCCGGTGATCGTGCAGGCTTCCGCCGGTGCCCGCAAATACGCCGGCGCGCCCTTCCTGCGCCACCTGATCCTGGCTGCCATTGAAGAGTTCCCGCACATCCCGGTGTGCATGCACCAGGACCATGGCACCAGCCCTGACGTCTGCCAGCGCTCCATCCAGCTGGGCTTCTCCTCCGTGATGATGGACGGCTCCCTGCGTGAAGACGGCAAGACCCCGTCCGACTACGAATACAACGTCCGCGTTACCCAGCAGACCGTTGCCTTCGCCCACGCCTGCGGCGTGTCCGTGGAAGGCGAACTGGGCTGCCTGGGCTCGCTGGAAACCGGCCAGGCCGGCGAGGAAGACGGCGTTGGCGCCGAAGGCATCCTGGACCACAGCCAGATGCTGACCGACCCGGAAGAGGCCGCCGACTTCGTCAAGAAGACCCAGGTGGACGCCCTGGCGATTGCCATCGGCACCAGCCACGGCGCCTACAAGTTCACCAAGCCGCCGACCGGCGACATCCTCGCCATCGACCGCATCAAGGAAATCCACAAGCGCATCCCCAACACCCACCTAGTGATGCACGGTTCCTCCTCGGTACCGCAGGATTGGCTGGCGATCATCAACGAGTTCGGCGGCGACATTAAGGAAACCTACGGCGTGCCGGTCGAAGAAATCGTCGAGGGCATCAAGTACGGCGTGCGCAAGGTGAACATCGACACCGACCTGCGCCTGGCGTCCACTGGTGCCATCCGTCGTTTCCTGGCCCAGAACCCGGCCGAGTTCGACCCGCGCAAGTACTTCGCCAAGACTGTCGAAGCCATGCGCGACATCTGTATCGCTCGTTACGAAGCCTTCGGCACCGCCGGCAACGCCTCCAAGATCAAGCCGATCTCCCTGGATGGCATGTTCGCGCGCTACGCCAAGGGCGAGCTGGTAGCGAAGGTCAACTGACCCCGCCCGCCTTCACGAAGAGCCCCGCACTGCGGGGCTCTTTCGTATCCGGTAACAGGAGTTTCCGATGCGCCTGCCTCTGATGATGGGTTTCGCCTTGCTGCTCGTGGGGTGTGCCGGCCAGCCGCCGACGGCTCCTGCGCCACCGCCTGAGCCGGATTCCAGCGATCCGCAGCTGTGCCTCGATCGCACCGACTGCACCACCAAGACCTCGCGCACCCTGATGTTCGTCTTCGACTACGCCGAGGCGGGCGGCGCCCTGGTACAGCGCAAAGGTGTCTGGCTGTTCACACCTTCGGCGACGAAACCCTCAGGCTGGCCGTCGCTGAAAATCCGCCTGGCGGACTCGCCCGTCGGGCGCTTCGAGTTCGCCAGCCAGTGCCCGGCAGGGAACTGCCGGATCAGTGAAGCGGACCTGCTCCGGGTCTACCGGAGCTACTTGGCGGGTGAGCCCTGCTTACTGCTGGAGCCTCTGGCATTGGCACGGTGTGTCGAGTCCTCGCCGTCCGCCCCCTCTCCCTGAAAGGGGGCGGGCGGTGAGCGGGTTCACGGCGCCCGATGCTCGATCTTCAGGTTGTAGAAGGTCGCGGCACCGGCTTCGGTCTCGTACCCGGTGTTGTCCTGTACATAGGTTCCGGCCTTGAAGTACAGCGGCTTGGGTGCCCACTCCGTGGAAAGCTGCTGGCTCCACAGATTGCCGTTGACCATCACGCTGAGCAGGCCATTGGGCGAGAGATTGATCACGTAGCTGAAGCGCTGGTTGAGCGGTATGCCGCCGAGCAGCGGGATCACGACGCTGGTTTCGTCATCGGGCGCATTGCGCACCTTGGCCACGATGTTGGCGGTCTGTGTCTTGGTCTTGAACTGGTACTCCAGTTTCAGCATCGGGCTGGTGCTGCCATAGGCGTGGATCTGACCGATGACGATCTTCCCGGTCGAAGGCACCTGGCTCACGCTGAGGTTCGCGCTGAGGTAGTTATCCGTGCTGGGGTAGGTCCAGTTGCGCAGCTTGCCGTCGGCGTGGGTTTCGCGCAGCTCGGTGCGTGGATAGGTTGCGTTCGCGGTGGTAGTGCCATTCACCGGCACCCAGAAGATCAGGCTGTCGGACGTGGACTGGAAATACGGGTCCTGGTAACCGCCTATCAACAGCGGCGTCTCGATGGTGACAGCGGGCACGCCAACGGGGAGGGTCAGGTTCCAGGTAGAGAGGTCGATCATGGCGGAGTTCTCGAAGGCAACTTCCAGTTGGGCGCTGCGAATCCATGTCACACATGTGCAGGACGGCATTCCGGCCATTCGCGCTCGGACCAGAAGTGAAGGGTGCAGATGGCAGTTGCCTGCCGTGTCGTCCGAAGGCGTTTGCGCCGTCTCGCGAGGGTCTTATACGGAGGCGGTGGGGGCGTTGTCAGTTACCGATTGTCGGTATGTTGGCGTCATCAATACGTCGATTTAGAGCTTGGCCAGTATTGCGCTATCGCTTTTTCGGGGCAGTGGGAAACGGCCGGAAATGACCGGCCTTGTTCGATAAGGAGTTTTTCCTGCAGGCCGCGCCGGTTTTTTGAAAGGCTCTGGCGCGGTGCTATCAGCGGTAGGGACGGCGAGCCGGTTGGAGAATCTGCTCGAAAATTGAACTGGGTCGCAAAGCGTCGGCACTGGGATGCGCGGCGCATTGGTCGGCCGGTCCGGCCGTCGCTCGAAGACCTCCCCTCTCAGGTAAACTGTCGCCCCTTTCCACCCTCGACCGCTTTGCCATGAACAGTCTTAAGTACCTCCGCGGCTATCCGGCCAGCCTCCAGGAGCAGGTGGCGCAGATGATCGCCGCCGGACGTCTCGCCGAGTACCTTGAGCGCCGCTATCCGGGCCGCCACGAGGTGCAGAGCGACAAGGCGCTATACAGTTACGCCATGGCCCTGAAGCAGGAACACCTGCGCAACGCCCCGGCGCCGGACAAGGTGCTCTACGACAACAAGCTTGATGTCGTGCACAAGGCCCTGGGGCTGAATACCGCCATTTCGCGGGTGCAAGGCGGCAAGCTCAAGGCGAAGAAGGAAATCCGCGTCGCCTCGCTGTTCAGAGAAGCGGCCCCGGAGTTCCTGCAGATGATCCTGGTCCACGAGCTGGCGCACTTGAAAGAGCGCGACCACACCAAGGCCTTCTACCAACTCTGCGAGCACATGCTGCCCGGCTACCACCAACTTGAGTTCGACCTGCGCGTCTATCTCACCTGGCGTGAGCTGCCCGCCTGACCGGAACTGACACAGGATCAGGCTTCATCGATCCACCGTCGGTACTCGGCTCGAGCGCCGGTGGACATGAAAAGCGATGTCGACCCAACTAGGCTCATGGATAGCAGCTGACTGAGGTCCGCGGGCATGCGTCCGAGTTTTCGCACCCTCTGCGTCATTCTCTGGGTGCTGGGCCTGGTCCCCTTCGCCAACAGCCGTGAATTGCTCGCGGTTGGCACCGAGTTCCCCGGAATCTATGTCCTCGACCCGAAGGGGGAGCCCGGCGGGCTGGGCGTAGACGTGATGCGCGCGATTGCCCGCGAACTTGGCGATGAGGTGCGCTTCGAGATCTACCCCTGGGCTCGCGCGCAGAAGCTGGTGGAGGAGGGTCGCGCCGATGTACTCGTCGGCCCCTACCGCACTGCGGCTCGGGAGCGCCGCTTCCAGTTTGCCGAGCCAGGTTTCTACCGCGACCGCGTGGTCTTCTATGTCCGCAGCGAATCCGGCGTGTCCTGGGATGGCAGTCTGGCCAGTCTGATGGGGCAACGTATCGCCATCATCCATGGCTGGATCTACGGCGAACGCTTCGAAGCCATGCGCGAGCAGCTCGACCTGCACGTCGCGCCGTCGGTCGAGTTGGCCTTCAAACTGCTAATGGCGAATCGGGTCGAACTGGCGGCGAGCAACGAGCGCGATTCCCTGCCGCGCATCGAGGCACTCGGCATCGCCGACAAGGTGCGTCGCCTTGCCCCCGTGATCGATACCCAGATCGGCTATTTCGCCCTGCCCAGGGGCGAATCCCACCGCCAGTTGCGCGAGGACATTGGCCGGGTCGTTCGGCAAATGCGTGCCGATGGTCGCTTGGCAAAGCTCGCCAGGCCCTACGGTGTAACGCTGCCCTGAGCAGGTCGTCCGATCATTTCTCGACGCCCATGGGCGTGGCGGTCGGGCATGGCTACACTGCCGCCACAAGAATCAGGGGGAAGCGGATTGAGCGCAGCAGAGTCGGACTATTCGATCTACCGCAAGGTGGTCACTCAACTGATGAATGGCGAGGAGCAACTGCCCAGCCTGCCAATGATCACCCTGGACATCCGTCGTGCACTGGCCGACCCGAATGTCACCGTAACCCGCTTGAAGCAGGTCATCAGCAAGGACCCGGCCCTCAGCGCGCTGTTGATGAAGCACGCATCCAGCATCATGTTCCGCTC
This sequence comes from Pseudomonas sp. BN415, assembly GCF_029871195.1. Lineage (NCBI taxonomy): Bacteria > Pseudomonadati > Pseudomonadota > Gammaproteobacteria > Pseudomonadales > Pseudomonadaceae > Pseudomonas > Pseudomonas sp. BN415. The sequence continues at coordinate 27,740 of NZ_SSOK01000040.1, read as the reverse complement.
CAGCCAGCCACCCAAGACCCTGGAGGATGTGATTCGCATGCTCGGTCTGCAGGAAGTGGATCGCGTCACCCTGGTGCACAGCCTGAAGAGCCTCTTCACCCTCCACAGTGCCGCCCACAAGCAGCTGTTCATCGGCGTCTGGGGACGACTGACCCGCCAGGCCGCCATCAGCGCGGTACTGGCGCGCCCCCTGGGGTTCTCCTCGCCGGACCATGCGATGCTCGCCAGCCTGCTCTGTGATGTGGGCGAGCTGGCGGTGCTTTCGGCCTTCAAGGACGCCAGCCAGGTGCCGACCCCAGAGGTCTATGCGCGGCTCTGCCGCGAGTACGGCCAGTCGCTCGGCGTGATCGTGCTGCAGAAGTGGTCCGTGGATCAGGGCTACATTGAGATCGTGCGCGGCGCCAGGCGCTGGGACGCCGACAGCGGTGGCCGGCTCGGTCTGATCGACCTGGTGAACCTTGGGCTTTACCACGCCCAGCGCGATGAGGGGCGGACCACCCAGTTGCCGGCCATCGACCAGCTTGTCGCCTACCGAAAACTGGTGCCGCCGCTGGACTCCCTCGACGCCGGCGGCGGCCTGGCCCTGGTGGGTGCCCAGCAGGACGCCATTCAGCGCATGGCCAGCCTGTTGCGCTAGGACGCGCACCTATACTCAGGCGCACCGCTTCCGCTCGGGTGCCCCATGCGCCGACTTCCGCTTGTTTGCTTCAGCTTGTGCCTGGCCTGGGCCCCTGCCGCAATGGCTGCCGAGCAGTGGCGGGTGGCGGTTGCCGAGGTGCCGGGGCTGGCCGAAGCGAACGGCAGCGGGCCGCTGCCAGACCTGCTTAGTGCCCTTGACGAGCAATTGCCGGATATCGAATTCGACCTGCAAATCATCCCTTTCGCCCGCACCTTCCACCTGCTGCAGAACGGCCAGTGCGAATTCCAGGTGCCCTTTCTTGGCAACCTTCCACGCTTGCCGGCTGGATTGCGCTATGGCTCGGGCCGCCTGTGGCAGGTGCGCTTCGGCCTCTTCACCCAGCGTGACAATGCTCTCGGTGTCGCCCAGTTGCTCGATCCGGCGCATGTACTGAGCGCCGAGCGGGTCGCCGCAAGCGGCCTGGCGGCGGGTCAGCAGGCGCAACTGCAACCCTTGTTGGGGCGTAGCTGGCGCCCGGATGAACTACAGGAACAGCTCGCCGCGCCCACCGTGAGCCCGGCCCTGCGCAATCTGGCCTATCCCTACCGGATCGAGACCGACCGCGCCCATGCACCCTGGCTGGGCTTTCCGGCGTTGTCCGGCAACAGCATCGAGAGTAGCCTGCAGAAGCTGGTGCGCGGCCGCATTGACGGTTACGTCTTCGCCGTAAACGAGACCGAACACGAGATCGACCGCCTGGGCCTGCGCGAGCAGCTCCGCGCCCAGGAATTCGGCCTGTATCCAGTGCGCTGGTTGGTACCCGACAACTCCCGTGGCGCCTACGTGGACCAGCGCCTGGCCGATGCCCTGCGACAACTTCAGGCGCAGCCAGGCTTCCAGCGATTGCAGGCACCGCTGGACAAGCCGTCCAGCGACTGGAAACCCTGGCCTTGATACAGCCAGGCGACATCCTGAGTCGAGATCAGGACCGTCCCCTTCTGCGGGATGGCACAAAGCTACTATTCTCCAGCGGCTGACTCCCCGGCCGGGGAGGCTTCCACCACATAAGAATGGCCGGACACTTCGCCCGGGAGATCGCCGCCCGCCTGGCAAGGATGACCGGAAGCAGACGAGGGGTCGCGATGACAGCTTTGCTCACGCCGGGGGTGCGTCTACTCGAGCGCTTCAGTTTCGCCCGCAAGTTCCAGTTGCTTTTCCTCCTGTTCATATTGCCCTTGGGCTATGCCCTGTCGGTGATAGTCGGCGACTACCGTGAACGCCTTGGCGTGGTGGACAACGAACTGAGTGGCCTGCGCGTGGTGGAAGCGCTGTCTGCCGTGCAGCAGGAGCTGGATAGCCAACGCTTCCTGCTGGCGCGTTTGAAGGGTGGCGATGACAGTGCCCGGCCCCTGCTGGAGCAGCGCGCTCAAGCACTGGAGAAGACGCTGGCGCAGGTGACCGCCCAGATGAAGGTAGAGGGCATCGGCGGACAGAGCCAGGTACTGTTCGACGAACTCCAGGGACGTTCCGGCCAGGTCCGTCTGGAGAGCGTACTGGGCCTTGCACTGCCGGATGCGCTGGAGCGCTACCAGGGTATGTTGCAAGTGCTCCAGGCCGTGCGCGAGCAAGTCGCAACCGATTCCGGGCTGATCCTCGATCCCTGGCTCGACACCTACCTGATGATGGACCAGATGACCAGTGTGCAGCCGCGCCTGCAGGAGACCCTCGGTAGCTTCGCCAGCAATGGTCACGGCGCTCTGGTGGCGCAGCATTTCACCCTGCAGAGCCGTGTGGCCCTGCGCGACCTGCGCCGCGCGCTGGGCGACACCGCTCGCCAGCTACGCAAGGCCCGCAATGCCCTGGCCCAGGCGCCGGGCGACATGAGTGACCTGGAAGGGCCGTTCGCCGCGGCGGACGAGGGCATGGCCAACTTCCTCGCCCAGGTGGACAAGCAGGTCTTCGAATCGACGCCCTTCAGCCTGACTCCGGCCCAGTTCGTCAGTCTGACCGAAGGCCTGAGCGGACGCCTGCAAAGCCTGCAACAGGCGCTGGCTACGCGCATGGCGTCACGCCTGGGCGAGTACCGTGACCAAGCGCTGGGCAGCATGGCCGAAGTGATCGGCGGATTCACCGTCCTGACGCTGCTGGCGCTGTACATGCTCTTGTGCCTGAACCAGTCGATCCGCCGGGGTACTGCGAGCATCACTGAGGCCGCCGAAGGGCTGCGTGGCGGCGACTTGCGCGTCACGGCGCGAGTCCATGGCCGCGATGACCTGGCGGGCATCGCCGAAGCCCTGAACGCCGCCCTGGCGCAGTTGCGCGAATCCCTGCTGGGGGTCAATCGCGAGAGCGAGCAGTTGGGCGGTACGGTCGAGCAGCTCAGTAGTCAGGCGCGGGACACCCTGGTATCGGTGGAGCAGCAGCAGGGCCAGGTCAGCCAGATTGCCGCCGCGGCCAATCAGTTGGCCGCTACCGCCCAGAGCGTCGCGCAAAGCTGCGAGGACGCCGCCCGCGATGCACTGCACACCCGCGAGATCGCCATGCAGAGCAACCAGCGCAGTGCGCGCACCAGCGCCAGCATGAACCAGCTCAGCAACAGCTTGGGCAACAGCGTCGCCGCGCTCCAGCAACTGCGCGATCAGACACAGCAGATCAACCAGGTGGTCGATGTGATCAAGGGCATCGCCGAGCAGACCAACTTGCTGGCGCTGAACGCCGCCATCGAAGCGGCTCGGGCCGGTGAGCAGGGACGAGGGTTTGCCGTGGTCGCCGACGAGGTGCGCAACCTGTCCCGGCGAACCCAGGATTCCACCAGCGAAATCGGCCAGACGGTCAGTGCCCTGCAGTCGGTGGTGGGCGAGACCGTGGCACAGATCGAGGCAGCCTTCGGCCAGGCCGCGGCGGATGTCGATAACGTCCTGGCCATGGGGGCCGACCTGTCCGGCATCGCCGAGGCAGTGCAGCGGGTCAGCGACCGCCTGGCCCAGATCGCCACGGCTTCCGAGCAACAGGCCGCCACGGCGGACGAGGTGAGTGGCAGCATCCAGCAGGTGGACCAGGCCGCCAATCTGCTGCTGCAGGGGGCTCAGTCGGTACAGGTGGCTGCCGTGCAACTGCAGCAGGGCAGCCAGGCCCTGAGCCAGAACACCGGTCGCTTCCGCCTCGCCTGAGGCGGCGACCGGCGTTTGTTGGGGCTAGACCTTCCAGAAGGGTTTCAGGGCTTCTTCCAGCGCCTGTGCACGGTTGAGGCCGATATCCTTCAGGGCGTGCTCGTCCAGCTCCAGCAACTGGCGGCGGGTATGCAAACGCATCCAGAAGCGGCTCCAGAAGTTACCTGACCGGGCCGGTGCCAGGGAGACAGGGGTGCGCTGCTCTTGTTCCAGTTCCCGTGCTTGGAGAGTCAGGCGTACATCGCTCAGGCCGTTCATCATTGCGTTCCTCATGCCCTGTGGTGGATCGGGGTGGAACCATGATGTCCGTCGGGAGAATCTCAATACAGATTCACGATCTGTATATTTTTTAAATACAGATTGCGTGGTTTCCTATCTGAATCCTGTATTTCCGAATCATCTGTACTGGTTCTGATGCGGGTTCGGATAGATCCTGGAGACTGTCATGAAGCTCTATATCAAGCTGGCCGAGACCCTTGGCGAACGCATCGAGCAAGGCTACTACCGCCCCGGCGACCGCCTGCCTTCAGTGCGCGCCCTGAGCCTGGAGCACGGCGTAAGCCTGAGTACGGTGCAGCAGGCCTACCGGATTCTTGAAGACAGCGGTCTGGCCGAGCCCCGGCCGAAGTCTGGCTACTTCGTCCCGCCACGCCGGCAGACGCCTGCCTTGCCCGCGGTGAGCCGGGCCCCGCAGCGACCGGTGGACGTGTCCCAGTGGAACGATGTGCTGGACCTGATCAAGCGCAGCGCCAAGGACAACGTGCTGCAGCTCGGCCGCGGCATGCCGGACATTTCCAGTCCGACGCTCAAACCCTTGCTGCGCAGCCTCGGCCAGATCAGCCGACGCCAGGACGGCAGCGGCCTGTACTACGACAGCATCTACGGCACCCAGGCCCTGCGCGAACAAGTGGCGCGGTTGGCGCTGGATTCGGGCTGCCAGCTGTCTGCCGACGACGTTGTCATCACCACCGGCTGTCACGAGGCGCTGTCGGTGGCGATTCGCTCGACCTGCGAGCCCGGTGACATCGTCGCGGTGGACTCGCCCAGCTTCCACGGCGCCATGCAGACGCTCAAGGGCTTCGGCATGAAGGCTCTGGAACTGCCGACTGACCCACTCAACGGCATCAGCCTGGAGGCGCTGGAGATGGCCCTGGAACAGTGGCCGATCAAGCTGATCCAGCTCACGCCCAACTGCAACAACCCACTCGGCTACATCATGCCGGAGGCGCGCAAACGCGCCCTGGTGACCCTGGCCCAGCGCTATGACGTGCCGATCCTGGAGGATGATGTCTACGGCGACCTCGCCTACCAGTACCCGCGCCCGCGCACCATCAAGTCATTCGACGACGACGGCCGCGTGCTGCTCTGCAGTTCGTTCTCCAAGACCGTGGCACCGGGTATCCGCGTCGGCTGGATCGCCCCCGGCCGCTATCTCGACCGGGTGCTGCACATGAAGTACATCTCCACCGGCGCGACCGCCACCCAGCCGCAGCTGGCGCTGGCCGACTTCGTCGGCAATGGCCACTACGAACCTCACCTGCGGCGCATGCGCAGCCAGTACCAGCACAGCCGCGACCAGATGATCGACTGGGTGATGCGCTACTTCCCCGAAGGCACCCGCGCTAGCCGTCCCCAGGGCAGCTTCATGCTCTGGGTTGAACTGCCCGAGGATTTCGACACCCTGCGCCTGAACCGCGCGCTGCTGCCCAAGGGCGTGCAGATCGCTGCCGGCAGCATCTTCTCCGCTTCCGGCAAGTACCGGAACTGCCTGCGGATGAACTACTCCTCCAAGCCGACCCCGGCGATCGAGGCGGCGGTGCGGACGGTGGGGGAGACGGTAAGAGAGTTGATGGGGGCGTAGCTACGGGGAGACCTGCTTCTTTGTGGGGGCGAATTTATTCGCTACGGGACGCGCAGCGGCCCCGGAAATGTCTGCAAGGCAGACCTGCGGTCTGCTTAGCGAATGAATTCGCCCCCACAGGGAATTAAGCCTCGGCAACTTCTCGCTTCAGGATCATCCATTTCACCGTCAAGCCAAGCCCAGCTCTTGCCGCTCGGGTCATAGAGTCATTGCCTTTCAATCAAAGAGGGCAAGGGACATGCCGAGCGATGATCTACTCAAAGGCCGAGTATCACGAGCCGGTCAGATCTACCACATCACCACAACCACCGAAGACCGTCGGCCGTTGTTCAGCGACTTCCATTGCGCCCGCATCACCGTTGCCGAGCTGCGCCGATTGCATGAGCAGAACGTGGTCAATTCCCTGGCCTGGGTTCTGATGCCGGATCACTTGCACTGGCTGGTTCAGCTCAACGGCCCCATCGGACTCTCTACCGTGATCAAGGTGTTCAAGGGACGCTCCGCCAGACAGTTGGGTTTGCACATGGAAACCGGTGGGGCGGTCTGGCAACCGGGCTTCCACGACCGCGCGCTGCGACGTGAGGACGACATCCGCAAGGTTGCGCGTTACATCGTGGCCAATCCATTGCGGGCCGGCCTGGTGGAGCGAATTGGCGATTACCCGTTCTGGGATGCCAAGTGGATCTGATACATCTGCAGGGGCGGCTTTACCGCCCGAATGAAGTGACTTCGCTCTTGCTACGCCACTTTCCCCTCATTCAACAAATGCGCCGCCAGCGTCCTCAGCGCTCCCAGCTGGCGGCAGATCAACCCCAGTTCGGTCTGCACCAGGCGCGGGCGGTCGTCCATGTCGTCGGGGAGCTGTTCCAGGGCCTTGGCGAGTGCGTCTTCCTCGTCGCGATGGATGCTGATCGGGCGGCGATCGGTCAGGCCCTGGGCAATGCAGTCCAGGCTTTCGGCAATTTGCTCGGCGGCTTCGTTGATTGTCGGCGTGAGGGCCGAGCCGGGGGTTTCGCCGCGGTGCGCGCCGAGCGCGGAGAGGTAGCTGAGCAACGTGTGGGAGAGCACCAGGAAGCGGAAACCGATGTCGGCCTCCTTCCGGAAGTGGCCCGGTTCCATGAGCATGTTGGAAAGCGTGGTGGACAGTGCTGCGTCGGCGTTGTGGGCGTTGCGCCGTGCCAGGCGGTAGGCCAGGTCGTCGCGCTTGCCGCTGACGTACTGCTGCATGATCTGGCGCAGGTAGCGGCTGTTGCAGGCCAGGGTGTTGGCCACCACCTGGTTGAGTCGGCGGCCCTGCCAATCGGGAAGCACGAAGATCACCGCCAGGCCGGCGATCAACGCGCCGAGCAGGGTGTCCACCAGGCGCGGCAGGAACAGTCCGTAGCTGTCGCCGATCTGGTTGAAGCAGAACAGCACCAGCAGGGTGATGGCGGCGGTGGCCAGGGTGTAGCGAGTGGCGCGAGTGGCGAAGAACACCACCCCGGCGACCACGGCGAAGGCCGACTGCACGAGGGCGCTGGGGAACAGGTCGAACAGGGCCCAGCCCAGCGCCAGGCCGAGCAGGGTGCCGGCGATCCGCTGCACCAGTTTGCGTCGCGTGGCGCCGAAGTTGGGTTGGCAGACGAATACCGTGGTCAGCAGGATCCAGTAGCCCTGTTCGGGGTGGATCAGGTGCAGCACGCCGTAGCCGGTCGTGAGTGCCAGGGCCATGCGCAGCGCGTGGCGGAACACCAGGGACGTCGGCGTGAGGTTCTGTTTGAGGCGTTCCCAGACGTCCTTCAGGCCTTTGGGGGAGCGGTCCAGCAGGCTGGTGTCCTGGGCTTCGGCGAGGGCGTCGGGGTTGCTGGCATCGATGAGCAGGCGGTCGAGGGTAGCGAGGTTGCGCGCCAGGGCGTTGAGCGAACGCAGCAGCCCGCGCCAGGCGGGGTTGCTCTGGATGCGCAGGTGCTCCAGGGATTTGTTGAGGTCTTCCAGGGCCTGGGTGCCGTCCAGGTAGTCGAAGGGCTGGCGCATCTGGAGGGCGCGGCCCAGCGCCTGGCAGGCGCCGCCTTGCTGGCGCAGCAGACGCTGGCAGCGGAACAGCACGTCACTGTGGAAAAAGGCTTCGGCCAGTTCGTTGTAGGCGTAGTGGGAGGAGCTGGCGCGCTCGTGGATGTCCTGGGCGAGGAAGTACAGCTTGAGGTAGCGGTTCACCTTGGGACCCGGCCGGCCGTTGCCGACCCGGTGCAGGATGATTTCCTTGGTGGCGTTGAGTGCTGCCACGACCTTGCCGTTCTGTCGCGCCAGTTCCAGCCGCCGGGCTTCCACGTCGAGATGGCGGACCGGCTCCAGCAGCGCGGATTTCAGCTTGAGGTATTGCCCCAGTTCACGGAACAACCTGGCCAGGCTCTGCTGAACCGGCTGGTGGGTGAAGAGCGCCTGCCAGAGCACCGAGAGCAGTCCGTACCAGGCGGCACCGGCTACCAGCAGGGCGGGCTCCTGCCAGAGGTTGGTGGGCGTGCCGTCGCGCTGGTCGACACCGATCATGGTGTAGATGGACAGGATCAGCGTCGCCGAAGCAATGGTGGCGTAGCGTTCGCCGAGGGCGCCGAGCATGGTCAGGCCGAAACTGGCCAGTGCCAGGGCGCCTACGAAGATCCAGGGATAGGGGAACAGCAACTCGACTGACAACGAGGCTACGCTGAAGCAGCCGAGGGTCACCAACAGAGCGGTGAGGCGCCCCTGCCAACTGTCGTCGGTTTCCGCCAGGGCGCTGGCGATGATGCCGAGGAAGAGCGGGATCAGCAGGTCCATGCGGTCCTGCTGCCAGCACAGCGCCATGCTCCCGGTCAGGGCGATGAAGACGCGCAAGCTGTAGCTGAACTTGTCCAGCGCCCAGAGGCGGCGCAGCGTTTGGGTAAATCGGGTCGAGGGCATAAGGGCCTTGTGGGCGAATGTCCGTATACGGCTGGGCTGCCGGGTACAGCCTAAGGGCAGCCGAAGGCGCTGTCAGCCACCCTGTCGCATTCGATGCCCGGGGATGACGGGAGTCACATGGAACGGGATGGAAAATCAGGTACGGAAGTACCGGGTCACACTGGTGGCTGCCGAAATTTTGGTGCAGTCTTGGCTACCTGCCGGCCAAACCTGTTCTCGGATGCCCCCGCATGAGACGACGTTGTGGTTTTGCCCTGTTCGCCCTGCTGATCGTTACGCTGAGCGCCCATGCCGAAACCTTGCGCATGGCCGCTGATGTGTGGCCGCCGTTCACCGATGCGAGGCTGGCGGGCAACGGACTGGCTGCGGAGCTGGTGAGCACGGCGCTGAAGCGCGCCGGGCACCGGCCGGAGTATGTCGAAGTGCCCTGGGCCAGGGCCTTGCGTGGATTGCAGATGGGCGACTACGACCTGATCGTCAGTGCCTGGCACAGCGATGAGCGCGCGGCCTACGGCCAGTTCTCCAAACCCTACCTGACCAATCGCATTCGCTTGCTCAAGCACAAGGGCAGCGATGTGGACTTCCAGGCCCCCGAGGACCTGAAGCGCTACAGCATCGCCGTGGTGCGCGGCTACAGTTACCAGCCGGCCTTCGATGCCGACACCAGCTTGAAGAAGGTGCCTGTGATGGGCTTCCAGATGGGCGCGCGGATGCTCGCCGCCGGGCGTGTGCAACTGACCCTGGAAGATGAGCTGGTAGCGCGCTTCTACCTCAATCGCGAGCTTGCGGGCATTCGCGAGCAGCTGGAGTTCTTGCCACGGCCACTCAGCGAGAACGGCTTGCATATCCTGGTGCGCCGCAGCCACCCGCGGCACCAGCAATTGGTGGAAGACTTCGATCAGGCGATGCAGGCCATGCGCGAAGACGGCACTTATCGGGCCATCTTCGCCCGCCATGGGCTATCCGAACCCTGAATCAGAGAATGCGGACCTTGTAGGTGCGCCCTTTGATCTTTCCTTCGCTGAGGCGCTTGAGCGCCTGCTTGGCGATGCCGCGCTCGACGGCGACGAAGGCCTGGAAGTCGAAGATGGCGATCTTGCCCACCTGGCTGCCGGGTAGCCCGGCGTCACCGGTGAGGGCGCCAAGGATGTCGCCGGGGCGCAGCTTTTCCTTGCGACCGCCGCTGATGCACAGGGTGGCCATGGGCGGCAGCAGCGGTTCGCGGTTCTTCACGAGCAGTTCATCGATGCGCTGCCAGTTCAGCGGCGCCTGTTGCAGGTCCTCGATGGCCTGGGCGCGGTTGGCTTCGGCCGGCGCCACCAGGCTCAGGGCCAGGCCTTTCTCACCCGCACGGCCACTGCGGCCGACTCGGTGGATGTGTATCTCGGGGTCGCGGGACAGTTCGACATTGATCACTGCCTCCAGGCCGGCGATGTCCAGGCCGCGGGCGGCGACGTCGGTGGCCACCAGCACGCTGCAGCTCTGGTTGGCGAACAGCGCCAGGACCTGGTCACGCTCGCGCTGTTCCAGATCGCCGTGCAGCGATTGGGCGGAGACACCGTTGTCGCGCAGGTAGGTTTCCAGTTCCTGGCACTGCTGGCGGGTGTGGCAGAAGGCGACGCAGGACTGCGGACGGGTGCTCTGCAGCAGACGCAGCACGGCGTCCATGCGCTGGCGCGGATCGATTTCGTAGAAGCGCTGCTCGATCTGGCTGTCGTCGTGCAGGGCTTCCACCTTCACCTGCTGCGGTTCGCGCATGAAAGTCTTGGCCAGTTGCGCGATACCTGCCGGGTAGGTGGCGGAGAACAGCAGGGTCTGCCGACGCGCCGGGAGCTGGCCGATGATGTCGGCGATGCTGTCGTAGAAGCCCATGTCGAGCATGCGGTCGGCTTCGTCCAGCACCAGGGTGTTGAGGCCGTCCAGCACCAGGGTGCCCTTGCGCAGGTGTTCCTGGACGCGGCCCGGCGTGCCGACGATGACGTGGGCGCCGTGTTCCAGCGAACCCACCTGCGGGCCGAAGGGTACGCCGCCGCAGAGGGTCAGCACCTTGATGTTGCCGTGGCCACGGGCCAGGCGGCGGATTTCCTTGGCCACCTGGTCGGCCAGCTCGCGGGTGGGGCAGAGCACCAGGGCCTGGCAGCCGAAGAAGCGTGGGTTGAGCGGCTCGATCAGGCCGATGCCGAAGGCGGCGGTCTTGCCGCTGCCGGTCTTGGCCTGGGCGATCAGGTCCCGGCCCTTGAGGATCAGCGGCAGGGCCTGGGCCTGGATCGGTGTCATGTCGAGGTAGCCCAAGGTCTCCAGGTTGGCCAGGGTGGCCGCGGAGAGGGGCAGGGAAGAAAAGGCGGAGGTGGTCACGGGACGGGCCTGTAAGTCGAAATGGCGCGCAGTTTAGCAGGCCCGCGTGCGTCACCCCTGTCACTCGTCGAGTTCGCGGTCTACCCGGCGCACGGCGCGGCCGCTTTCCCGTGGCAACTGGAAGAAGATCCCCGCAGCCAGCAGGGTCAGCACGCCGACGCACAGGTAGGTGGCCTGGAAGGCAGCCAGCACGCTGGACGCATCGGGTTTGCCGAAGCCGCCGAGTAGCGCCGCCGCCACCGCTACACCTAGGCTCATGGACAGTTGCATCACCACCGACAGCAGGCTGTTGCCGCTGCTGGCCTGGTGATCGTCGAGGTCCAGCAGGGTGACCGTGTTCATCGCGGTGAATTGCATGGAGTTGACTGCACCCAGGGCGCCCAGGTGCAGGAGCAGCAGCGGGTAGGGCGTTTCGGCGTCGATCAGTGACAGGCTGGCGATCATCCCGCCCAGCAGAACCGTGTTGCCGAGCAGCAGACGGCGGTAGCCGAGGCGGTCCAATAGGGGCTTGGCCAGGGGCTTGGCGAGCATCGCCGAGAGCGCAAGGGGGATCATGGTCATGCCCGCCTGGGCCGGTGGATAACCCAGGGCCACCTGCAGCAGCAAGGGCGTGAGGAAGGGCAGGGCGCCGCTGCCCAGGCGCGAGAAGAGGTTGCCGAGGATGCCGGCGGCGAAGGTACGGGTACGGAAAAGCGAAGGCGCGAACAGCGGCTGCTCCGTCTGTACGGCGTGCAGCCAGTAAGCGGCCAGGCAGGCCATGCCGCCGAGTAGCAGGAGCATCACCCGCACATGGGGCAGGTGCAACTCGCCCAGGCCTTCGAGGGCGATGGTGATCAGTACCATGGCGGCGCCGAACAGCAGGAAGCCGAACAGGTCCAGCCGCACCGGCCCGCTGCCGCGCAAGTCCGGCATGAAGCGCCAGGCGGCGAGACCGCCGATCAGACCCACCGGAAGATTGATCAGGAAGATCCAGTGCCAACTGGCGTATTCCACCAGCCAGCCGCCCAGGGTCGGGCCGATCAGTGGGCCTAGCAGGCCTGGCAGTGTGATGAAGCTCATGATCCGCACCAGCTCCGAACGCGGATAGGCGCGCAGCACCACCAGCCGTCCCACAGGCATCATCAGCGCACCACCGAGTCCCTGCACCACTCGCGCGCCGACCAATTGCGGAAGGGTGGAGGACAGGGCACAGAACAGCGAGCCAAGGCTGAACAGCAGGATGGCGCCGAAGAAGATCCGCCGCGTGCCGAAGCGGTCGGCGACCCAGCCCGAGGCAGGGATCAGCAACGCTACGGTGAGCATGTAGGCGATGATCACCGACTGCATGCGCAGCGGGTCTTCGGCCAGGTCGCGGGCCATGGCCGGCAGGGCGGTGTTGAGGATGGTGCCGTCCAGCGCCTGCATGAAGAACGCCACGGCCACCAGCCAGGGTAGCAGTCGCGCGGTACGGGCATCGAGGGAGGTGGGCTCGGCCATGATGATCCTTGCGTGGTCGACCCTGCGCACTTTAGGCGCCAGCCGATGCCGTTTCCAGCCGATGTAGACCAAGGCATGGTGGTGTCCGCCTGCTAGGCTTGCCACTATCCAAACCTCCCTACCCTTGCCATGGAAGGACTCTTCCGATGCGGACCCCCTGTGTCTTGCTGCTGAGCTGGCTGAGCGCTGCATCCTGCGCTGCTGCGGAGTGGTTTCCGTTGCAGGTTGAGATGGATGGCCGCGAAGCGAGCTACCGTCCGCTGAGCGGGGCAAGCAAGCCCTGGCGCGTCTGTGCGCTGTTGCCCCACGGCATGGACCGCTACTGGTGGGGCGTGGCCTGGGGCATGGACGAGGAAGCGCAGCGCCAGGGCGTGCGGCTGGGCATCTACGAAGCGGGCGGTTACCAGTATGAGGACATGCAGCGCGCCCAACTGACCCGCTGCATTCAGTTGGCGGCCGATGCCTATGTGATCGGAGCCATCAGCGCCAAGGGGCTGTGCGACGAGATCGCCCTGCTGCACCGCGACAAGGTGCCGGTGATCGACCTGGTCAACGGCATCGACTGCCCTGGCATCACCGCCCAGTCCCAGGTGGATTTCGCTGACATGGCCAGAGCGGCCATGGCCTATATCCGCGAACACAGTAAGGGGCGACCCGTGCGTGTGGGCTGGCTGCCGGGGCCTCAGGACGCCGGTTGGGTGGCGGACGCCGAGCGCGGGCTGGCGAAACTGGGGGCGGACAGTACCGTGACCCTGATATCGGCCGGTTACGGTCCGGTCGACCGCTCTACCCAGGCAGTGCTGGTGCGCCAGTTGCTCGCCCGCGAGCCGGAGCTCGACTACATCCTTGGCAATGCCGAGGCCGCTGCCTTTGCGGGTCACCTGGTGCGTGCCGGCGGCGGTCGTTACAAGGCCAAGGTCGTCTCGCTCTATGCCACCGAGCGGGTGCTGGAGGCGATTGCCGATGGCACAGTCCTGGCTTCGCCCACGGATTCGCCGGTGATTCAGGCACGGGTTGCGGTAGATCTGGCCGTGCGTGTGCTGGAGGGCAAACCGTCGCCGAAACGGGTCAGCCCGCGAATCGAGGTGATCGACAAGGAGAACCTCAAGCATTTCGACATCAGCCACCTGATGCCGCCCAGTGGGCACTGGATGATCCGGCAAGAGCTGCCGGATTAGGCGCACAGGTTTTTCTTGTTGTAGGGGCGACTGATTTCGTCCCTATGGAGATGTTCACCCGCAACAACGAAAAGGCCCCTGACGCATCGCGCCAGGGGCCTTTTTCGTTCAGGCGTTTGCCTTACAGCTTGCGCGTCGGCTGGCCACGCACTGGCTTGTCACCAGCAACGTAGTAGCTGGTGGTGCTGCGCGGCAGCGGTTTGCGGCCACGGATCCGGTCGGCGATCTTCTCGGCGATCATGATGGTGGTCGCGTTGAGGTTGCCGGTGATGATCTCCGGCATGATCGAGGCGTCCACCACTCGCAGGCCTTCCATGCCGTGCACGCGGCCCTGGCCGTCAACTACCGCCATGTCATCGGTGCCCATCTTGCAAGAGCAGGAAGGGTGGAAGGCCGTTTCGGCGTGGGTGCGGATGAACTCGTCCAGCTCGGCGTCGCTCTGCTGGTTCGCGCCCGGGCTCAGCTCGCGGCCGCGGTACGGGTCCAGCGCAGGCTGCCCCATGATCTCGCGGGTGATGCGGATACCGTCGCGGAACTCCTGCCAGTCCTGTTCATGGGACATGTAGTTGAACAGGATGCTCGGATGCTGGCGCGGGTCCTTGGACTTCAGGTGGATACGGCCACGGCTCGGCGAGCGCATCGAACCCATGTGAGCCTGGAAGCCGTGTTCCTTCACGGCGTTGCTGCCGTTGTAGTTGATTGCCACCGGCAGGAAGTGGAACTGGATGTTCGGCCACTCGAATTCGGAGCGGGTGCGGATGAAACCGCCGGCTTCAAACTGGTTGCTCGCGCCGAGGCCAGTGCCGAGGAACAGCCATTCGGCACCGATGGCAGGCTGGTTCCACCATTGCAGGGCGGGGAACAGCGACACGGGCTCCTTGCAGGCGTACTGCAGGTAGAGCTCCAGGTGGTCCTGGAGGTTGGCGCCTACACCCGGCAGATCATGCACCACCGGCACATCGAGGTCGCGCAGCAGGGCCGCCGGGCCGACGCCGGAGCGTTGCAGCAATTGCGGCGAGGCGATGGCGCCGCTGCAAACCAGCACTTCGCGGCGAGCATGCACGGTGATCCGGTTGTCGCTGTTGCCTTTCAGGTAGGCGACGCCGATTGCGCGCTTGCCACTGAACAGGATGCGATCGGACAGGGCGTGGGTGACGATGGTCAGGTTGGGGCGATTGCGCGCCTGGTCCAGGTAACCGCGACCGGTGGCGGCACGACGGCCTTCCGGGGTCACGGTGCGGTCCATGGGGCCGAAGCCTTCCTGCTGGTAGCCGTTGAGGTCGTCGGTACGTGGGTAACCGGCCTGCACGCCGGCCTCGACCATGGCATGGAACAGCGGGTTATTACCGGTCTTGGGTGTAGTTACGCTAACCGGGCCGTCACCGCCGTGGAAGTCGTTGGGGCCGATGTCGCGGGTTTCCGCCTTGCGGAAGTAAGGCAGGCAGTCCAGGTAACTCCAGTCTTCCAGGCCCGGGGCCTTGGCCCAGCTGTCGAAGTCCAGGGCGTTGCCGCGGATGTAGCACATGCCGTTGATCAGCGAGGAGCCACCGATGCCCTTGCCACGGCCGCACTCCATGCGGCGGTTGTTCATGTAGGGCTCCGGATCGGTCTCGTAGGCCCAGTTGTAGCGGCGGCCTTGTAGCGGGTAGGCAAGGGCGGCGGGCATCTGGGTACGGAAATCCAGGCGATAGTCCGGACCGCCGGCTTCCAGCAACAGGACGCTGACATCCGGGTCTTCGGTCAGGCGGGTGGCCAGCACGTTACCGGCAGATCCGGCGCCGACGATGATGTAATCGAATTCTTGGGACATGTGACTTACCTGCTAGATAACCCGGATGACTCCGGGGCGCGGCAAACTTCGTTCCCGGATTGCATCCGGGCTACCGGGGTGGTGTTGCGTCGTGGTCCGGAGGCAATCCGGGAGCGCCCATGCGCCCCCGGTTTCCTCTCGAGGACGCGTTGGTCAGAACACCGAGTAGTAGTCGCCCATCTCGACCTGCACGGACTTGATGCGGGTGTAATGGGCCAGGGTGGTCAGGCCGTTTTCACGGCCGACGCCGGACTGCTTGTAGCCGCCCACCGGCATTTCGGCGGGGGACTCGCCCCAGGTGTTGATCCAGCAGATACCGGCTTCCAGCTTGTGGATCACGCGGTGGGCACGGGCCAGGTCGCGGGTGACGACGCCGGCGGCCAGGCCGTAGTCGGTGTCGTTGGCGCGGCGGATGACTTCTTCCTCGGTGTCGTAGACCAGGATGCTCATCACCGGGCCGAAGATTTCCTCGCGGACGATGGTCATGTCGTCGGTGCAGTCGCTGAACACGGTTGCGGACACGTAGGCGCCCTTGGCGAATTCACCCTCGGTGACGCGCTCGCCGCCGATCAGCAGGCGCGCGCCTTCCTTGCGGCCGGCCTCGATGTAACCGAGCACGCTCTCCATGTGAGCGAAGCTGGTCAGCGGGCCGAAGTTGGTGTTGGCGTCTTCCGGGTTGCCCAGGCGGATGCGCTTCACGCGCTCGACCACCTTGGCTTCGAAGCGGGCCTGCAGGGCGCGCGGTACGAAGACGCGGGTGCCATTGGTGCAGACCTGGCCGGAGCTGAAGAAGTTGGCCATCACGGCGATGTCGGCCGCGCGGTCGAGGTCGGCATCCTCGAAAATGATCAGCGGCGACTTGCCGCCCAGTTCCATGGTCACTTCCTTCAGCGAAGAACTGGAGGCGCTGGCCATGACCTTCTTGCCGGTGGAGGTGCCGCCGGTGAAGGAGATCTTCTCGATCTGCGGGTGCTCGGTCAGCCACTGGCCGACTTCGCGGCCGCTGCCGGTGAGCACGTTGAACACGCCGTCCGGTACGCCGGCCGCGGTGTAGATCTCGGCCAGTTTCAGCGCGGTCAGGGGGGTGACTTCGCTGGGCTTGAAGATCATGGCGTTGCCGGCGGCCAGGGCCGGGGCGGATTTCCACATGGCGATCTGTACCGGGTAGTTCCAGGCGCCGATGCCGGCCACCACGCCAAGGGGCTCGCGACGGGTGTAGACGAAGCTGGTTTCGCGCAGCGGGATCTGCTCGCCTTCGATGGCGGGGATCAGGCCAGCGTAGTACTCGATCACGTCGGCACCGGTGACGATGTCCACGGCGCGGGTTTCGGCCAGCGGCTTGCCGGTGTCCAGGGTTTCCAGTTCGGCCAGCTCGTCGTTGCGTTCACGCAGGATGTCGACGGCGCGGCGCAGGATGCGCGAACGCTGCATGGCGGTCATCGCGGCCCAGACCTTCTGGCCTTCGATGGCGCTGGCGACGGCACGCTCGACGTCTTCCTTGCCGGCGCGCTGGACTTTGGCCAGGACTTCACCATTGGCCGGGTTCACGGTCTCGAAGGTGGCGCCGCTGGTGGAGTCGACGTAGCGGCCGCCAATGTAGAGCTTCTGTTCTTCGAATCGGGCCATGGTGGTTGTCCTCTCTAGGTCTTGTGTTCGCAAGGCTGCAGGGCGGCTCAAGCCGCTTGCTTGGCCAGTTGTTGATCAAGGAATTCGTAGGCGAGCCGGCGGGCTTGCGCGGTATCGAAAGCTTCGCCGGACAGGGCGCCGCGCAGCCACAGGCCATCAATCAGGGCGGCCAGGCCGCGGGCGGCAGTGCGGGCGCTAGGCACGTCGAGTTCGCGGCGGAACTGACAGCAGAGATTCGAGTAGAGGCGCAGGTCGTTGATGCGCTGCAAACGGCGCAGGGACGGCTGGTGCATGCTGCTGGCCCAGAACGCCAGCCAGGTCTTCATGGCCGGGCCGTTGACCTGGGAGTCGTCGAAGTTGCCGTCGATGATGGAGCGTATGTAGCCACGCGCACTGTCGTCGCGCAGGGTCTCGCGGCGCTTGCGCACCGCGTCCTGCAGGTCGCTCATGAGGAAGCGCATGGTGGCTTCCAGCAGTCCGTTCTTGTCCTGGAAGTAGTGGCTGATGATGCCGTTGGAAACCCCGGCCAGCTTCGCGATGTAGGAAATGCTGGCGTCGCCCATGCCGACCTGGTCCACCGCCTCGAGTGTGGCGTGGATCAGTTGGGTGCGCCGCAGGGGCTGCATTCCGACTTTTGGCATGGGGTTTCCTCCTCTTCCGGAACCATTCCGGGCGGGTTGAAATCCAGCCTACTTTATTTTTATTGAACGTTCAAACAACAAAGAATAAGCTGCGCACCATGGAACGGGATGCGGCAGTTCGCCGCACCCGATTTCAGGCCTTCGGCCGGCGGATGCCACCCGTCGCCGGCCGCTGGCGCGGGTCTGTCGTTGCGTCCATGAGGCGCCTGCTTTCACTGCCCTGGAATTTCCAAATGAGTAAAGCTCCTACAACAACAAACCATGGGAAGGTGCGCCTGAATCCGGTCGTGTTCTTCGGATCCACCGCGCTCATTCTGCTTCTCACGGTTGCCTTGATTGCGTTCCCCGAGAGCGCCGGCAGCGTGCTCGGCAAGGCCCAGGCCTGGCTGTCGCGCAGCTTCGGCTGGTACTACATGCTGGCCATCGGCGCGTATCTGTTCTTCGTCCTCTATGTCGCTTTCTCCCGATACGGCCACTTGCGCCTGGGGCCTGATGACAGCCGCCCTGACTTCAGCTACGGCGCCTGGGCCGGCATGCTGTTCTCCTCGGGCATCGGCATCTCGCTGCTCTATTTCGCGGCGTCCGAGCCCATCGATCACCTCTACAATCCGCCGGAAGGCGAGCCCGGCAGCCAGTCCGCCGCGCGCCAGGCACTGCAGCTCACTTTCCTCCATTGGGGCGTGCATGGCTGGGCCATCTACGCGCTGGTGGGCCTGGCCGTGGGCTATTTCGCCTACCGTCACAACAAGCCGCTGGCGCTGCGTTCGGCGCTCTATCCGCTGTTCGGCGAGCGCCTGATGAAGGGCTCCGTGGGTAACGCGGTGGACTGCTTCGGCATCTTCGTGACCCTGCTGGGCCTGGTGACCAACCTTGGTATCGGGTCGCTGCAGGTCTCTTCTGGTCTGGAATACCTGTTCGGTCTGCCCCACAGCCAGGGCGCCTTGCTGGCGGTGATCCTGGTGATGAGCGCGGTGGCCACTCTGGCTGCGGTGTCCGGGATCGAGAAAGGTATTCGCCGCCTGTCCAACCTCAACATCATCCTGTTCAGTGGCCTGCTGGTGTTCGTGCTGCTGGCTGGCGAGACGCTGCACCTGCTCAACGGCTTCGTGCAGAACCTGGGTGATTACCTCAATGGCCTGGTGCTGAAGACCTTCGACCTCTATGTCTACACCGGCCAGTCCGGCAAGAGCGAAGAGTGGATGGGCCTGTGGACCCTGTTCTACTGGGCCTGGTGGATTTCCTGGGCGCCCTTCGTGGGCATGTTCGTGGCCCGTATTTCCCGCGGTCGTACCGTGCGCGAGCTGGTCAGCGGCGTGCTGCTGATCCCGCTGGGCTTCACCCTGGCCTGGTTGTCGGTGTTTGGTAACAGCGCCATCGATCTGGTGATGAACCAGAACGCGGCGGACCTCAGCAAGGCGGCGCTGGAGCAGCCGGCCATGTCCATCTACCTGCTGCTGGAGCATTACCCCTGGGCCAAGGCCGTGATCGGTCTGTCGATCTGCGTTGGGTTCGTGCTCTTCCTCACGCCGGCCGACTCCGGTTCGGTGATGCTGGCCAACCTGTCCCGCGAGGAAGGCGACCTGGACGAAGATGCACCCAACTGGCTGCGTATCTTCTGGTCGGTGGTCGTGACACTGGCCACCATCGGCCTGCTGTTCGCCGGCAACTTCACCGCCATGCAGACGGTGGTGGTGCTGGCCGGCCTGCCGTTCTCGGTGGTGCTGCTGCTCTACATGTTCGCCTTGCTCAAGCAGATGAAGGCGGATGTGGCAGCGCTGGAGCACGCGCCGAAGCACTCGAAAGTCGTCCAGTTGCAAGGCGAGGCGGCCTGACAGCCCGTCAGCCTGAAATGAAAAAGCCCGGTCTCTGGACCGGGCTTTTTTGTGTCAGGGATATGCCTATTGTGGGGGCGACTTCAGTCGCTAAGCAGCCCGTAGGGCTGCCATGCGGGATACCAAGGGTCAGCTGCGCTGCCCATAGCGAATGAATTCGCCCCCACAGGTGTGGATCAGTTTCAGGCCTCGGCTTTCGCCAACTGCTGATCCAGGTAGTCGTAGGCGATGTGCAGCGCTTGCTCGACGTTGAAGCCATCACCCGACAGGGCGCCGCGCAGCCACAGGCCGTCGATCAATGCCGCCAGGCCACGGGCCGCGGAACGGGCCTGGTCCAGGGGCAGGGTACGGCGCAGTTCGCAGCAGAGGTTGGAGTAGAGCCGGTGGTCGTTGATGCGCTGCAGCCGACGCAGGGACGGCTGGTGCATGCTGGCGGCCCAGAAGGCCAGCCAGGTCTTCATGGCCGGGCCGCTGACCTGGCTGTCGTCGAAGTTGCCGGCGACGATGGCCCGCAGGTGCGCGCGTGGAGTGTCTTCGCGCAGGGCGGCGCGGCGCTGACGCACGCCGCTGCTGAGAGCACTCATCAGGTGGCGCATGGTGGCTTCCAGCAGGCCGTTCTTGTCCTGGAAGTAGTGGCTGATGATGCCGTTGGACACGCCTGCGATACGGGCGATGTAGGCAATGCTGGCATCGCCCAGGCCGACCTGGTCGACGGCTTCGAGGGTCGCCTGGATCAACTGCGAGCGGCGGATCGGCTGCATTCCGATCTTGGGCATCAGGTAATTCCACCAGTTTGTGCGGGATTCGGGAGCGCGCAGTCTAGGGGGAATGGGATTGATCGATCAATCGAGGGGGTTGATCGGGAGGCGGGAAGATTGTTGTGGGGGCGATTTCAATCGCTAAGGGCGGCGCAGCTGCCCGCTTGCAACCTCCCAGGTCAGGTCTATGGTCTGCATAGCCAATGAATTCGCCCCCACAATAAAAGCAGACCCCCCGCAGGCGGCGGCCGGCGGGGGTTCGGGTGACGCGTGAACGGCTTACTTCAACCATTCCTCCACGCGCTCCGGGTTCTTGGCGATCCAGTCCTTGGCGGCCGCTTCCGGCTTGGCACCTTCGCGGATGGCCAGCATCACCGCACCCACTTCCTCGCCGCTCCAGGAGAACTTCTTCAGGAAGGCGGTGGCGTCGGCGGCCTTGGCTTCCAGGCCAGGATTGACCACGGTGTCGACGTGCTCGTCATCGCCATAGACCTTTTTCGGGTCTTCCAGGAAGCGCAGCTTCCACTTGGCGAACATCCAGTGCGGAATCCAGCCGGTGACCACGATCGGTTTCTGGGCTTTCTCGGCGCGGGTCAGGGCGGTGGCCATGGCCGGGCCGGAGCTGGGCATCAGCTTGATGTCCAGGTTGTACTGCTTGATGGCGTCTTCGGTGCGGCGCATTACGCCGGCGCCCGCGTCGATACCGGTGATCTTGCCGTCGAAATCAGCCTTGTAGGTGTTCAGGTCTTCGATGGACTTGGCTTGGACGTAGTCAGGGACGATCAGGCCGATCTTGGCGCCTTTGTAGTTGGAGCCCAGCACCACGACCTTGTCCTTCAGTTTCTCGTAGTACTCGCCGTGGGTGGCGGGCAGCCAGGCGGAGAGGGTGGCGTCCAGGTCACCGCGGGCCACGCCCTGCCACATGATGGCGGGCTCTACAGGCTTCAACTCGACGCCATAGCCGAGTTTATCCTTGAGGATTTCGCCCGCGACGTAGCTGGCGGCGACACTGTCGTCCCAACCGTTCACGAAGCCGATTTTCAGGGTTGGTTTGTCAGCGGCGTTGGCCATACCCATGCCGAGGGCAAGGGTGGCGACGCCGAGGGTTTTCAGACAAAGGGATTTCAACTTGCGCATACGTATTGCTCCATCAGGTGGGATTGGCAGCCAACTACGTGGTCGATGGCCCGTTCTGAGGCGGGTTTCGCGACAGTGCCCCGCGCAGCCCGTTGCCGGGCCGCGTTTGGCGAATTGCAAGGAAACGGGCTCGCGGGGAGCCCAGGGGATTACAGGCCGATGTGTTTCTTCACGGCAGCGGCGCCGTCCTGGCCGTCATAGGTGGTAACGCCAGCCAGCCACTTGTCCAGCGCGGCCGGGTTGGCCTTGAGCCAGCCAGTGGCGACTTTCACCGGGTCTTCCTTCTCCAGGATCTTCTCCATCAACTGGCTTTCGATCTCGACGCTGAACTGCAGGTTGTTCAGCAGTTTGCCGACGTTGGCGCAGCGCTGTTCGTAGTCCGGCGGTACCACGGTGTAGACCTTGGCAGCGCCGTAGTCCGGGCCGAACACGTCATCGCCACCGGCCAGGTAGGTGATGTCGAACTGGGTATTCATCGGGTGCGGGGCCCAGCCCAGGAACACCACCGGTTCCTTCTTCTTCACGGCACGTTGCACCTGGACCAGCATGCCGGCCTCGGAAGACTCGACCATGCGGAACTCACCCAGATCGAACTGGTTACCCTTGATCATCTTGTCGATCAGCAGGTTGCCGTCGTTGCCCGGCTCGATGCCGTAGATCTTGCCGCCCAGCTGGTCCTTGAACTTGGCGATGTCCTGGAAGCTCTTCAGGCCGGCATCAGCCGCGTAGGTCGGCACCGCCAGGGTGTACTTGGCGCCTTCCAGGTTCGGCGTCGGCAGCACCTTCACGCCGTTGTCCTTGGTGAAGGGCTCGATCACCGCGTCCATCGAGGGTGCCCAGTAACCGAGGAAAACGTCGATCTGCTTGTTTTTCACGCCGGTGAAGGCGATGGGCACCGAGGCCATGATCTTGCGCGGGGTGTAGCCCAGTCCCTCGGTCAGCACCATGGCCACGCCCGTGGTGGCGGCGATGTCGGCCCAGCCGATTTCGGCAAAACGGACCTGCTTGCAGCTCTCCGGCTCCTGGGCCCAGGCACCCTGGGACAGTGCGCAGGCCAGCAGGCCCAGTGCAGCGACTTTTTTCATTCTTTTCATTAGCGACTCCCTGACATTGAAAGATGAAGCGTGCGTTATTGCGCTTGCTGCCGTTGCAACTTGGCGCTCAGCCAGCCGAAGGGCTTGCCACGAGTCGCGGTTTGACGAGTCCC
The DNA here is from genome assembly GCF_029871195.1 of Pseudomonas sp. BN415. Lineage (NCBI taxonomy): Bacteria > Pseudomonadati > Pseudomonadota > Gammaproteobacteria > Pseudomonadales > Pseudomonadaceae > Pseudomonas > Pseudomonas sp. BN415. Next base: position 5,154 of record NZ_SSOK01000040.1, on the reverse strand, counting down.
GAAACTTTCGGTGATGCGGTCGAGAATGATCGCCAGCAGTACCACGGCCATGCCGCTTTCGAAGCCCAGGCCAATGTCCAGACGCTGGATACTGGCGAGCACGTCGTTACCCAGACCGCCTGCGCCGACCATCGACGCGATAATCACCATGGACAGCGCCATCATGATCGTCTGGTTGACCCCGGCCATGATCGACGGCATGGCATTCGGCAGCTGCACTTTGTATAGCAGTTGCCAACTGGTGCAGCCGAAGGATTGACCGGCTTCGACGATTTCCTTGTTCACCTGGCGGATGCCGAGCGCGGTCAGGCGCACGGCCGGCGGCATGGCGAAAATCACCGTGGCGATGATGCCGGGTACGCGGCCGAGGCCGAAGAGCATGGCCGCCGGGATCAGGTAAACGAACGCCGGCATGGTCTGCATGAAGTCGAGAATCGGGCGGATGACCACCGCGACGCGCTCGCTCCTGGCCGCCCAGATGCCCAGCGGGATGCCGAGTAGCAGACTGATCAGGGTTGAGGAGAACGTCAGGCCGAGGGTGACCACGGTCTGTTCCCAGAAGCCCGTCATCACGATCAGGATCAGCGAGACCGCGGTGAAGCCGGCGAACTTGGCACCGATGCGCCAGAAGCCGAGGGCGACGAAGATCGCAATCAGCACCCACGCCGGTGGCCACATCAGGAGACGTTCGATCAGCTCGGAAAAGCCGCTGACCACATTGCCGACGCTTTCGAAGGCGCCGCTGTAGTTTTCGAGCAGGTGCTGAACGACGTCATTCACCCAACTGCCAAGATCCAGTTTTTCGCTCATCGTCATTCTCCCCGCAGGCGGCTCAGCAGGCGGCCTTTGCTGATCGCGCCGCAGTAGCGGCCACTTTGGTCGACCACCGGGATCGGCCCTTCATTGATCACCAGGCGCTGGATGACGCTGTCGAGCGGCAGGTCTTCCGGCACCGGATCGATGTGCTTGAGCAGGTTCTGCTCAAGGTCCAGAGTGCGACCGCCTTCAACCAGCAGGGCGATCTTCTCGAGACTGATGGAGCCGCGGAAGTTGTTCTTCTCGTCGACGATGAAGGCGTAGTGCTTGTCCATGGACTGCAGCTTCTGGCACACGGTCTGGGCGTCGGGCGCCTTACCGTTGTGCACGAACAGCGGAACGCTGTCGGACTTGAGCTGGCCGGCGGTGAGGTAGCGGCTGGTATCGACCGTGTTGAAGAAGTTGCGCACGTAGTCGTTGGCGGGGTTCTCGATGATCTCCTGGGGCGTGCCCACCTGGATCAGCTTGCCGCCTTCCATGATGCCGATGCGCGAACCGATGCGCATGGCCTCTTCGATATCGTGGGATACGAAGATGATGGTGCGGCTGTGTTTCTTCTGCAGGTCCAGCAGCACGTCCTGCATTTCGCGGCGCTTGAGCGGGTCGAGTGCGGAGAAGGCCTCGTCCATGATGATCATGGAAGGGTCGACCGCCAAGGCGCGGGCCAGGCCGACGCGCTGTTGCATCCCGCCAGACAGCTCATGGGGATACTTGTGGGCGAAGCTGGCCAGGCCAACCTGCTCCAGCACCTCCATCGCGCGCTTTTCGCGCTCTTTCTTGCTCTTGCCCGCCACTTCCAGGCCGAAGGCAGCGTTGTCCAGCACGCAGCGCGAAGGCATCAGGGCGAAAGACTGAAAGACCATGCTCATGTCACGGCGGCGCAGGTCGATCAATTGCGACTTGGGCAGCTTGGCGACGTTCTGGCCGTCGATGAACACATCGCCGGCAGTGGGTTCGATCAGGCGGTTGATAAGACGGATCAGGGTTGACTTGCCCGATCCCGACAGGCCCATCAGCACGAAGATCTCGCCTTCGTTGACGCTGAAAGACACGTCGCTGACACCGATTACGGCGCCGCGCTCAGCCAGGATCTTCTCCTTGCTCCAACCTTGCTTGAGTAAATCGATTGCTTCTTGTGGTTGTTGCCCGAAAACCTTGTAGAGGTTTTGAACCACGATCTTTCCAGACTGCATGGGATATTTCCCCTTCAGTAGACATCCAGGTCAGTTACATGGAGCCAGAACCGGCGCTCAACGACGCTCAGCCTGGTGATGCCGACTGCCTTGCCTGTGTGGATAACAATGTTTCGAGAACCTGACAGCCCTCTGGCAGTGTTACGAAACCCATTCCCTGGGCGGGTTCAGCACCTTGGTCCGAGGTGCGCGTACTTCCGAAATTTCTTATTAGGCCGACCTCTATTCGGGGGAGGCCGCCGCTTGTGTTCTTCGGTCCGGAGCGGAGTGCTCGCGGTCTGTCGATCCACGGGAACCGACAGCGACGAAATCGGGTGACTCAACGATAAAGCCTTGAGGCCTTGGCAATTGTCGGTTTACGACGTTCATATGTTGCGCGACGACATGGCCTATGGATATCGCTGAATGCGCCGCTTCACGGTGCTTTGGCCTGGACGAGGGCAACCGGGAGCGGGCCGCCGTCGCGCGCGGTGACGCCCTGCAGCCAGGCGGCCAGGGTGTCGGGATTGGCTCGCAGCCAGGCCTTGGCTTCACGCCTGCGGTTGGTGCTCTGGTTGAGTATGGCCTCCATCAGGTGGTTCTCCATGGCCAGGCTGAATTTCAGGTTCTTCAGCAACTGCCCGAGGTTCGGACATTCCTGCGTGAGCCCCTTGCGAACGTTCGTGTAGACCGTGGCGCCGCCATAATCCGGGCCGAACCAGTCGTCGCCACCGGCGAGGTAATGCATCTTCAACTGGTTGTTCATCGGGTGCGGTTCCCAGCCGAGGAATACCGCCCACTGACTGAGGTGTTCGGCGCGCTTGACCTGGGACAGCATGCCGTTTTCGCTCGACTCCACCAATTTGAAGTCGCCAAGGTTGAACGCGTTCCCCTTGATCATCTTGTCGATCAGCTTGTTGCCGTCATTACCGGGTTCGATGCCGTAGATCTTCGCACCCAACTGCTGCTTGAACTTCGCCAGGTCGGCAAAGCTCTGCACGCCGCCGTCCCAGGCCGCCTGGTTCACCGCCAGGGTGTACTTGGCACCGGTGAGGTTGGCGCCGAGGTTCTCCACCGTGCCTTTTTCCAGGTAGGGTCGGACGTCGTTTTCCATGCTTGGCATCCAGTTGCCAAGGAATACGTCGATCTTGCCGTCGCCCAGGGCCTTGTAAGTGTCGGGTACCGACAGACGCTTGACCTTGGTGATGTAGCCGAGCTCGCTCAGCACATGGCGGGTGACGGCGGTGGTGACCGTGATGTCGCTCCAGCCGACGTCGGCGAAATGCACGGTGGAGCAGCGTTCCGGGTCGGCGGCAAGGCTCGTTTGGGTGTTGAAGAGGGAAGCGGCCAGCAGCGTCGCCGCCAGCAGGGAAGTGGTGGGTCGAGTCATGGAAGGGGTCCGTCCACAGCAGGATTTATTGTCGTTCTCCGGACTCGCGTGGCTGTCGGACTGCTGCAGGCCCCCGCCCCCGGGCGCCCGGATGATGCGTGCCAGACACATCGCCTGACTACCGCCCCGGTCGCACTCAGAACTTATCTGTCGCGGCTAATGCAAGGCAACAGCCACTGTTGGGGCGCTCTTTTGTGGGGGCGAATTCATTCGCCAAGCCGGCCGAAGGTCTGCCCTGCATAGGTTCAGGGGCAACTGCATTGCCCTTAGCGAATGAATTCGCCCCCCCCCCACAGTGTCCAGGTCGATCCGGTGTGCCGCCACGACGTGTTTGGATACGAGCAAGTCGGTGTGGGAAGTCGCCGCTTCGATGAAATGCCGATCATGGCGCCAAGAGTGATCCCTACCGGAGTTGTCCCCCGTGGCTATCAGCGTGTTCGACCTGTTCAAGATCGGTATCGGCCCTTCCAGCTCGCACACCGTGGGCCCGATGCGGGCGGCGGCGCTGTTCGCCACGGCGCTGCGCGAGCGCGGCCTGCTGGAGCAGGTGCGACGGGTCGAGGTGCGCCTGTATGGCTCGCTGTCGGCCACCGGCGTTGGCCACGGCACCGACCGCGCCACCCTGGTGGGGCTGATGGGCGAATGGCCGGACCGCGTCGACCCCAAGCAGATCGCCCCGCGCATCGAAGCGCTGCAGGCGTCCCGCGAACTGCTGCTGGACGGCAGCCACCCGGTGGTCTTCGACTGGTCGCGCGACCTGCTGCTGCTGGACGAGAACCTGCCCTACCATCCCAACGCCATGACCCTGATCGTCGAAGGCGAAGGCGGTGAACTGCACCGCGACACCTACTACTCCATCGGTGGCGGTTTCGTGGTCGACGAAGCCCAGGCCAAGTCTGGGCAACTGGACCAGGACCACACCGAACTGCCCTACGACTTCTCCAGCGCCGAAGAACTGCTGGAGCTGTGCCAGCGGCACAACCTGCGCATTGCCGAACTGATGCTGGCCAACGAAAAGGCCTGGCGCAGCGAAGCGGAGATTCGCGCCGGGCTGCTGAAGCTCTGGGACGCCATGCAGGAATGCGTGACCAACGGCCTCGGCCACGAAGGCATCCTGCCCGGCGGGCTGAACGTGCGCCGGCGCGCCGCCAAGCTGCACCGCAGCCTGCAGGAGCTGGGCAAGCCCAACGTCATCGGCTCGACCATGAGCGCGATGGAATGGGTGAACCTCTACGCCCTGGCGGTGAACGAGGAAAACGCCGCCGGCGGGCGCATGGTCACCGCGCCTACCAACGGTGCGGCGGGGATCATCCCGGCGGTGCTGCACTACTACATGCGCTTCAACCCCGAGGCCAGCGAAGACGACGTGGTGAACTTCTTCCTCGGGGCGGCGGCCGTCGGCATCCTGTGCAAGAAGAACGCCTCGATCTCCGGTGCCGAAGTCGGTTGCCAGGGTGAAGTCGGTTCGGCGTGCGCGATGGCGGCGGCGGGCCTGGCGGAAGTGCTGGGAGCGACGCCGGCGCAGCTGGAGAACGCGGCGGAGATCGGTCTGGAGCACAACCTGGGGCTGACCTGCGACCCGGTGGGCGGGCTGGTGCAGGTGCCGTGCATCGAGCGCAACGCGATTGCTGCGGTGAAGGCGATCAACGCGGCGCAGATGGCACTGCGCGGCGACGGCGAGCACTTCATCTCGCTGGACCGGGTGATCCGCACCATGCGCGACACCGGCGCCGACATGCACGACAAGTACAAGGAAACCTCCCGCGGCGGTCTGGC
>NZ_SSOK01000039.1:0-46089 GCF_029871195.1 Pseudomonas sp. BN415 | reverse complement strand
GCCAGACCGCCGCGGGAGGTTTCCTTGTACTTGTCGTGCATGTCGGCGCCGGTGTCGCGCATGGTGCGGATCACCCGGTCCAGCGAGATGAAGTGCTCGCCGTCGCCGCGCAGTGCCATCTGCGCCGCGTTGATCGCCTTCACCGCAGCAATCGCGTTGCGCTCGATGCACGGCACCTGCACCAGCCCGCCCACCGGGTCGCAGGTCAGCCCCAGGTTGTGCTCCAGACCGATCTCCGCCGCGTTCTCCAGCTGCGCCGGCGTCGCTCCCAGCACTTCCGCCAGGCCCGCCGCCGCCATCGCGCACGCCGAACCGACTTCACCCTGGCAACCGACTTCGGCACCGGAGATCGAGGCGTTCTTCTTGCACAGGATGCCGACGGCCGCCGCCCCGAGGAAGAAGTTCACCACGTCGTCTTCGCTGGCCTCGGGGTTGAAGCGCATGTAGTAGTGCAGCACCGCCGGGATGATCCCCGCCGCACCGTTGGTAGGCGCGGTGACCATGCGCCCGCCGGCGGCGTTTTCCTCGTTCACCGCCAGGGCGTAGAGGTTCACCCATTCCATCGCGCTCATGGTCGAGCCGATGACGTTGGGCTTGCCCAGCTCCTGCAGGCTGCGGTGCAGCTTGGCGGCGCGCCGGCGCACGTTCAGCCCGCCGGGCAGGATGCCTTCGTGGCCGAGGCCGTTGGTCACGCATTCCTGCATGGCGTCCCAGAGCTTCAGCAGCCCGGCGCGAATCTCCGCTTCGCTGCGCCAGGCCTTTTCGTTGGCCAGCATCAGTTCGGCAATGCGCAGGTTGTGCCGCTGGCACAGCTCCAGCAGTTCTTCGGCGCTGGAGAAGTCGTAGGGCAGTTCGGTGTGGTCCTGGTCCAGTTGCCCAGACTTGGCCTGGGCTTCGTCGACCACGAAACCGCCACCGATGGAGTAGTAGGTGTCGCGGTGCAGTTCACCGCCTTCGCCTTCGACGATCAGGGTCATGGCGTTGGGATGGTAGGGCAGGTTCTCGTCCAGCAGCAGCAGGTCGCGCGACCAGTCGAAGACCACCGGGTGGCTGCCGTCCAGCAGCAGTTCGCGGGACGCCTGCAGCGCTTCGATGCGCGGGGCGATCTGCTTGGGGTCGACGCGGTCCGGCCATTCGCCCATCAGCCCCACCAGGGTGGCGCGGTCGGTGCCGTGGCCAACGCCGGTGGCCGACAGCGAGCCATACAGGCGCACCTCGACCCGTCGCACCTGCTCCAGCAGGCCGCGCTCGCGCAGCGCCGTGGCGAACAGCGCCGCCGCCCGCATCGGGCCCACGGTGTGCGAGCTGGAAGGGCCGATACCGATCTTGAACAGGTCGAACACGCTGATAGCCATGCCGGTTCCCCGATTGAGGCAATGTAGGAGCAATAGGTGGGAGCGAAATCATTCGCGATGCGGGCCGCAGACCTGCCCTTCCCTACGGCGATTCTCCCGATCCAACGCCGGGGAAATCTGTCCGTATCCGACCCGAAAATGCACCCCTCCACCGCCTCACCCACAGAAGTCGGGGATCATGCTGTGGATAAGCTGTAGAGCTACCGCCCCGCCCCAGGCACTGCGCCGCTTCCAGCCGAATGGTCAATTCTTGAGCTATTTCAGCCACTTGCGGAAAGAGCTGCCCCCAGAATCTGTGCAGGGGCTTGTGGATAAGATGTGAGCGTCCGGCCAGGGGCCCGGTGGCCGGGGCCTCTGCCGGAACTGATCAGTAAATGCACAGCTTGGGAGAAATTAAACACACGCTTAAATTTTGTAACCCACGCCAACCCGGGCTTTGGCTGCTGGTATAAAAGTTTCCGTTCAAATTATGAGCAGCCTGAAACCCAGGCTAACGTTCAAGTCACAAGAACAACGGAGACCCGCCCCATGAATCCCGGCACCCAGGCAGAGGCTGATTTCATCGTCCTGCCCAGCGACACCGCCAAGGCCCTGCCCGTTTCCCCTGACGACGATTTCCCCGAGGTGTTCGCCACCTCTCGCATGATCGCCCTGATGGAGCTGGCGGCATCGCGCTGCATGCGTCCCCTGCTGCAGGACGGCCAGCTCTCGGTGGGCGTCGGTGTGGATATCCGCCATCTCGGCGCCACCCCGGTGGGCGTCCGCGTATCGGCCCGCGCCACCTTCCTCGGTCAGGAAGGCAAGCTTTACCTGTTCAAGGTCGAAGCCTTTGACGAGGGCGGCCTGATTGGCGAGGGCCAGCACAGCCGCGCCATCGTCGCCACCGACCGGCTGCTCGCCGGGGCCCATTCCCGCAACCAACGCTGAACCGAATTCCCCATGACACGACCCGATGCCCGGCCCCGGCGCTTGCGGCTGCCAGACGGCCGCACCCTGGCCTACCAGCTCTACGGCGCCAGCGAAGGCCGCCCGCTGTACTACTTCCACGGTTTTCCCGGCAGTCGCCTGCAAGCCGCGCTGCACCATGAGCAAGCCCTGGCGGCCGACGTCTGCCTGGTAGCGCCGGATCGGCCCGGTTTCGGCTGGTCCGACTACCAGGCTGGTCGCAGCATCCTCGGTTGGGCCGAGGATGTGGCGTTCATGGCCGATACCCTCGGCCACCGGCGCTTCGGCGTGCTCGGGGTGTCCTGTGGCGGCCCCTATGCGCTGGCCTGTGCCCATCAGATGGGTGAGCGGCTGGACTACGTCGGGCTGCTGGCCGGCATGGGACCAATGGACATCCCCGAACTGCGCACGGCGCAGTTGCCGGCACTCAAGCTGATGTTCGGCCTGGCCCGCGTCCATCCCGGGCTGGCCAGTCCGCTCCTGGCGCTGGACAGCCTGCTGTTCAGGCATAACCCGGAACGGGCGGTAAAGGCGTTGGCCGGTCTGCTGGCCGAACCGGACCGCCAATTGCTGGCAGCCGCCCCGGAGGCCGCCGGGGATTTCGCGGCGTTTCTCGCCGAAGCCTATCGCCAGGGCATCCGCGGTGCCTGCACGGAAGCCGCACTGATCGCCTCACCCCGCCACTTCGCCCTGGAGGAGATCCCGGTGCCGGTGCACCTCTATCAGAGCGGCCAGGATCGCCATGTACCGGCGGTCATGGGCCGCCACCTGCAGGCACGGCTGCCACAAGCGCACCTGCGGAGTTATCCACAGGAAGGCCATCTCTCCATCGCGATCAACCAGTTCCCCCAGGTGCTGGCGGATTTCAGTCACTCCAAGCAGAACGAGGCAGCCTGACATGAGCGACACCTTCACCTATCGCGGCGCGGTCTATCCCTGGCACTGCGACCACATGGGCCACATGAACGTGATGTGGTACGTCGGCAAGTTCGACGAGGCCACCTGGCAGCTCTTCACCCTGCTGGGCCTGGCACCGTCGCGCCTGCGCGAGGAGAACGCCGGCATGGCGGCGGTGGAACAGCAGATCGAATACCGCCGCGAGTTGCACGCAGGCGATGTCGTATCCATCCGCTCCCAGGTGCTGGAGATGAAGGAGAAGTCGATCCGCTTCCGTCATGAGATGCGCAACGACGAAACCGGCGAGATCGCCGCCGTCACCACCCTGGTGGGCGTTCACCTGGACACCCTGGCGCGCCGCGCGCGGGCCTTTCCCGCCGATATCCGCGAGCGTGCCGCCGCCTGGCAACCGGCCGACTGAGGTCTATCCCCATAAAGCGTGGACGGTCCTGTGGACAAACTGTGGGATCGGCCGCACAGCCCGCGTGTTGCCTGGCCTGCCGACGACCGATCGAATTTTGATCAACCGTTCAGTTGGCTCAGGCAGGCCTGGGACACTTTCAGCAGGCGCTGGTGGGTCTGCTCAGGCAGTGGGGTCTTCTGGTCCTTCAACGTTTCCAGCTCGGTGCTGCTGAACTCGCTGCTGACCTGGTCGGCCGCACAACTGCAGTACCGCTGCAGCTTGTCCTGCGCGATGCTGGCCTGGGCGCTGGTCTTGCACTCCTGGATGAAGTGGTCGCGCTCGCCGCTGGGCCACTCGGCGGCAACAGCCGGCAAGCCGATCAGGGCGGGAACGAACAGGGCGATCAGGGTTGCGTAACGCATGGCGGTTCTCCTTCCTGGGTGGGGCGTCGCCTTGAAGCGCGCTCTAGGATTCTGAGGTGCCTTGTGAGGGTTGAGTTCCCGATTCCTGACCAGGCGCCGCTGGCAGAAAAGGATGTCGCCTCGAGCGAATCCCGCGCGTCAAACCTGGCGTAAAGTTAGCCTCCATACGCCTGTGCCTGCAGGCGAACGGACAGAAGGACCAGGACATGACCGACCAGACCCAGCAATTCGCCAGCGACAACTACTCCGGTATCTGCCCGGAGGCCTGGGCCGCGATGGCCGAGGCCAACCGCGGCCATGAGCGCGCCTATGGCGAAGACCAGTGGACGGCCCGCGCCTCCGACCATTTCCGCCAGTTGTTCGAGACCGACTGCGAAGTCTTCTTCGCCTTCAACGGTACCGCCGCCAACTCCCTGGCCCTGGCCTCCCTGTGCCAGAGCTACCACAGCGTGATCTGCTCCGAGACAGCCCACGTCGAGACCGACGAATGCGGCGCACCGGAGTTCTTCTCCAACGGCTCCAAGCTGCTGCTGGCCAGGACCACCGACGGCAAGTTGACCCCCGAGGCAATCCGCGAGATCGCCCTGAAACGCCAAGATATCCACTACCCCAAACCCCGCGTGGTCACCCTCACCCAGGCCACCGAAGTGGGCACCGTCTACCGCCCCGAAGAAGTCCGCGCCATCAGCCAGGTGTGCAAGGAGCTGGGCCTGAACCTGCACATGGACGGTGCGCGCTTCTCCAATGCCTGCGCCTTCCTCGGCTGCTCGCCGGCCGACCTGACCTGGAAGGCCGGGGTGGATGTGCTCTGCTTCGGCGGCACCAAGAACGGCATGGCGGTAGGCGAGGCCATTCTCTTCTTCAACCGCGACCTGGCCGAGGACTTCGACTACCGCTGCAAACAGGCCGGCCAACTGGCCTCGAAGATGCGCTTCCTCGCCGCACCCTGGGTGGGCCTGCTGCAAGACGACGCCTGGCTGCACTACGGCAGGCACGCCAATGCCTGTGCACAACTGCTGGCGGAACTGGTGAGCGACGTGCCCGGCGTCAGCCTGATGTTCCCGGTGGAAGCCAACGGCGTGTTCCTGCAGATGTCCGAACCGGCGCTGGAGTACCTGCGCGCCAAGGGCTGGCGCTTCTACACCTTCATTGGCGCCGGCGGTGCCCGCTTCATGTGCTCCTGGGATACCGAAATGGATCGGGTTCGTGAATTGGCCGTGGATATCCGCGCGGCGATGGGTACCTGATCCACGCCTTGAACCAACTTAGGGGCGAATTCATTCACCAAGGGCAGCGCAGCTGCCCTATTGCGCCGACAGGTTTCTTTCCGCCACTCCTTATCTTCGCTTTACCCCCGTTTTCCGTGGACCAACCTGTGGACAATCTGTAGAGCCACCGCTGCAGGCCACGCCGTCCGCGGCTTCCCGCGCTCTGTATATTTCCTGATCTATTTCAATAACTTGGCTCTTCTTCCACACAGATTCTGTGTAGCGAAAGGTACACAAGCTGTGGAAAACAGCCTGTAGCCCTCGTCCCACGTGAGGCACATCAACCTGATCACTTATTAACCATCACCCCGCGCCACCACGATTACCCCCTGGCACTGTGGATAATCCTGTGGAAATGCTGTTGATGCCGCTGTATAGCTCAGGCCCCGTCATTCCTGGCGTCCCGCCAATTTGATGCACAAAAGGACCTGCCCGCCAAAAACTTGCGCACACAATCCGTGCATATCCCTGTGGAAAAGCCGTTTGTAAATCAACCGGACGCAGTAAACACGGGCTGTACAGAGCATCGATCAGTTGTCGCTCGACCGGTATTTATTCCCATTGGGCGGCCTGCACGTCATCTCTAACAGTGGAAAACCGCACTTTTACTCACAAAGCCAGTGGAGTCTTCTGTGCATAAGCTGTACAGAGCCCTTGCAGCGCCAGAAACGGCGCGGCTTAGCGGATCTCGTACATTTTTCGATCAATATCAATACGTTGCGGCAAAACCCGAGCATCCGGAGCAGCCATGGCGCGCCTGCCTATACTGGAAACACCCCAGCGCGCGGAGGTACTCATGGCGAACTACTCGGTGGAATCCATTCGAACGATCGCCCTGGTCGGCCACGGCGACAGCGGCAAGACCAGCCTGACGGAAGCCTTGCTGCACCGTAGTGGCGCCATCCCCAACGCCGGCACCCTGGAGCGCGGCGACACGGTGTGCGACTTCGACCCGCTGGAGCGCGAATACCGCCACTCCCTCGCCTCGGCCCTGGCCCACTGCAGCCACGCCGACGCCGAGCTGAACCTGATCGACACCCCCGGCTACCCGGATTTCATCGGCCAGTCCATCGCCGCCCTGGCTGCGGTGGAAACCGCGTTGGTCGTGGTCAATGCGCAGAACGGCATCGAGCTCACCACCCGCCGAATGATGGCCATGGCGGCCGAGCGCGGGCTGTGCCGAATGCTGGTGGTGAACAAGATCGACGCCGAGCGGGTGGACCTGCCGGCCCTGCTGGCCAATCTGCGCGAGGTCTTCGGCAAGGAAGTGCTGCCGCTCAACCTGCCGGCCGATAACGCCAGCCGCGTGGTGGATTGCTTCTTCACACCTGCCGGCGAAGCCGACTTCTCTTCCGTGGCCGACGCACACCAGGCGCTTGTGGACCAGGTGGTGGAAGTCGACGAAGACCTGATGGCCCGTTACCTGGAACAGGGCGAGATCGCCCCGGAGGAACTTCACGAGCCCTTCGAGCGGGCCCTGCGTGAAGGGCACCTGATCCCCCTGTGCTTCACCTCCGCACGCACCGGCGCCGGGGTGGCCGAGCTACTGGATATCCTCGCGCGCCTGGCGCCCAACCCCACCGAGGGCAACCCACCGCTCTTTCTCAAGGGCGAGGGAGCGGACGCCAAGGCCTTCCGCTCCCGGCCTGACCCGCAGCAACATGTGCTGGCCCACGTGTTCAAGGTGGTAATCGATCCTTTCGTGGGCAAGCTCGGCATCTTCCGGGTGCACCAGGGCACCCTGGCGCGGGACATGCAACTGTTCGTCGGCGACGGCCGCAAACCCTTCAAGCTCGGCCATTTGCTACGCCTGCAAGGCAAGCGCCATGAGGAAGTGACCCGGCTGATACCGGGCGACTTCGGCGCCCTGACCAAGGTGGACGACGTGGAGTTCGACTCGGTGCTGCACGATTCCCACGACGAGGACCAGATCCACCTCAAGGCCCTGGATTTCCCAGCGCCCATGCAGGGCCTTGCCATCGAGGCCAAGCGCCGTGGCGACGAGCAGCGCATTGCCGAAGTGCTGAACCGCCTGCAAGCCGAAGACCCCTGCGTGAAACTCGACTACCAGGCCTCCACCCAGGAGACCGTGTTGCGCGGCATGGGCGAACTGCACCTGCGCTACCTGCTGGACCGCATCACCGGGTCGTACAAGGTGGAGGTGGAGACCCGCCCACCCAAGGTCCCCTATCGAGAAGCTATTACGCGCCCTGCCGAGGGCCACAGCCGGCACAAGAAGCAGACCGGCGGTGCGGGCCAGTTCGGCGAGGTGTTCCTGCGCGTCGAGCCATTACCCCGGGGCAGTGGCTTTACCTTCATCGATGAAGTGAAGGGCGGCGTGATCCCTTCCCAGTTCATCCCTTCGGTGGAGAAGGGCGTCCGCTCGGTACTGGCCTGCGGGCCGCTGGCCGGGCTTCCGGTGCAGGATGTCAAAGTCACAGTACACGACGGCAAACACCACCCCGTGGACTCCAAGGACATCGCCTTCCAGGCCGCCGGACGCAAGGCCATGCTCGACGCCCTGCGCGCGGGCGGCGAGGTCGTGCTGGAACCCGTAGTCACCGTCGAAGTGACGGCGCCGGAGGCGAATCTGGGTGATATCACCACTGACCTGATCGGCCGCCGCGGCCAGGTGACCGGGACCGAGTCCCTGTCCCAGGGCCTGGCCCTGGTCTTCGGCCAGGTGCCCCTGGCTGAGCTGGACGGCTACGCCGGGCGACTCAAGGCCATCACCCAGGGCCACGGCGCCTTCAGCATGGTTCTCAGCCACTACAGCCCCGCGCCACAGGATGTGCAGCAGAAACTGGCAGGAACCTACAAGGCGGTGCAGGAAGAGGATTGAACCAGAAGGTGGATGCGCGTTTCTTTGTGGGGGCGATTTCAATGGCAATGCCTGCCACAGGCCTGCCCCTTGAAATACCAGGGGGCAGCTACGCCGACCTTGGCGAATGACCTCACTCTGTCTGCATTAGCTTGTAGCGAGAGAATTACCACCGGGCCAAAAACCTTGTAGGAGCTGGCTTGCCAGCGAAACGGAGCCATTCGCCGGCAAGCCAGCGCCTACGGGCAATACTGCTGCTTGCAACTCGTCATGCAGTCAGAGCCATTGAATTCGCCCCCCCAATGAAACTGCCACTCAGACCAACCCCTCCGCTTTCAGCGCCTCCTGCACAGCCGGACGACTCGCCACGCGCCCCTGGAATTCCAGGAGCTCAGGGCAGTCGGAGATATCCATTTTCAGGAAGCCCGCCCAGTTGGTCACAGTGAACAGATAGGCATCCGCTGCGGTGAAGTCGTCACCGGTGAGGAACTGCCGGCCACGCAGTTGCTCCGACACCCACTGCAGGCGCCGGTGCACCATTCCTGCGTAGGTCGCCTTGGCTTTTTCGTCCAGCGCCGGGTTGAACAGGGCGCCAAACGACTTATGCACCTCGCTGTTGATGAACGCCTGCCATTCCATGACGCGGTAGCGCAGCAGCGAGCCAGCGGCCGGCATCAGATCGGTGCGGCCGGCCTGATCGCACAGGTACTGGCAGATCACCGGCACTTCAGTCAGCGTCTGGCCGTTGTCCAGCTCCAGCAAGGGCACATAGCCCTTGGGGTTGCTGCGGTAGTAGTCATCGCCGGCGGCTGTCTTGTGGGCACCCAGGTCGACCTTTTCCAGGGCGAAGGGTTTGCCGATCTCGCGCAGGACGATATGCACGGCGAGGGAACAGGCTCCGGGGGAATAGTAGAGTTTCATCGCATGGGCACCTCAGGCAGGTCGCAAGGGACTGGCGCAGGCAGCGCGCCAGTGGATGAAGCGTCCGGACAAGCATAGCGGGGGTTGCCCCCACGAACAGTGGACCAGCCTGTGGACAAGCTGTTCGTCCCTGGCGCCTGGCCGCGGCCTGCGGAACCTGCCGAGGTTTGGTTATTTTTTCTGCAAATTCAGAGAGTTGCGCACAGCAACTGTGCACCGCTACGCCCACAAGCTGTGGACAGATGGCGCCAGCCCGCGGGGGGCGCGGGCTGGCGAGAGATGCTCAGAAAACCATCAGTAGTCGATGGCCACGTCGCCCTTGGGAATGCTGCAGCAGGAAAGGATGTAACCCTCGGCGACATCTTCGTCGGTGATGCCACCGTTGTGCTCCATCTCCACCTCGCCAGCGGTCTTCATCACTTTGCAGGTACCACAGATGCCCATGCCACAGGCCTTGGGAATATGCAGTCCTACTTTGGCGGCGGCCGAATGCACGGTCTCGCCGGGAGCGATGCGAATGCTCTTGCCGGTGCCGGTGAACTCCACCAGATTCATATCGCCAGCCGGTACTTCGGCGGCCGCTTCGGCCGCCTCGGCGGCATGCTCATTAACTTCTGCACGGATTTCCGGCGGCGTCGGGCCGAAGGCTTCTTCGTGATAGCGCTTCATGTCGAAGCCGGCCGCTTCCAGCAGGCGCTTGATCGCCGCCATGTAGGGGGTCGGGCCGCAGCAGAAGATCTCGCGCTCCATGAAATCACCGGCGATCAAGTCGAGCATCGCGCGGCTCAGGTAGCCGCGATAACCGGACCAGGTTTCGCCGATTTCGTACTTCTCGCAGATTAGGTGCAGCTTGAAGTTGTTGATGCGCGAAGCCATGTGGCGCAGCTCGCGGTGGTAAATGATGTCCTTCGGTGTGCGCGCGCTGTGGACGAAGATCATGTCTACCGCGCCGTTGGTGTCGAAGAACCAGCGCGCCATGGACATCACCGGCGTAATGCCGACACCGCCGGAAAGGAACAGCACCTTCTCCGCCGGGAAGTCGATGGCGTTGAACAGGCCCACCGGGCCGTGCACCGGGATCACATCCCCTTCTTTCAGGTTGTCGTGCAGCCAGTTGGACACCTTGCCGCCGGGCACACGCTTGATGGTCAGGGAAAAACTATAGGGCACCGAGGGCGAGCTGGAGATGGTGTAGGAGCGCATGATCGGCTGGCCGTCGATCTCCAGCTCCAGGGTCACGAACTGCCCAGGCTTGAAAAAGAACACCATCGGCTGGTCGGCCATGAAACAGAAGGTGCGCACGTCCCAGGTTTCCTGGATCGCCTTGACGCAGCGAACCATGTGCCGGCCGTTGGTCCAGGTCTGGGTCGTGATGGGATTGAGGAAATTGTTCGTCATGGACGCTGCTCCGCGCGTGGCCGGATATCGGCCTAATGTGGCGGATTGTGAATAACGCAAAAACGGCCCATTTACCTGTCCGCGACATTCACATGCTCATCGCGACCTGCCAGCAACCACCGGGGCTTGCGCGTCGGAAACGGATGTTCCTATGTCGCCCGTGGATAAGGTCGTACCTCTGCGCGCCAGCACACTCAGCTCCAGCCGAACCATAAGGCATTTGAGCGAACCACCCTCGCACCCGCAGCAGGGCAGCCAATCGGCAGGCGAGAAACGAGGGCAGGTCACGCCGCCTTGCGTGACAACCGAACCAGCCACTTATTGCGGCGGTCGCGAACGCGACCAGCCATTGAGGAGTTACCGATGGACGTCACTTCCACCCTGAGCCTGGGCGATCCGCTTGAACCCGCACGCAAGGCCACGGCCGACATGCTCCGCGAACGCGACCACAGCTTCTCCCTGCCGCAGCCGTTCTATAACGACGAGCGCCTGTTCCAGATCGACATGCAGGAGATCTTCCACAAGGAGTGGCTGATCGCCGGCATGACCTGCGAAATCCCCGCCAAGGGCAACTACCTGACCCTGCAGATCGGCGACAACCCGATCATCGTCATCCGTGGCGCCGAAGGTCAGGTGCATGCCTTCCACAACGTCTGCCGCCATCGTGGCTCGCGCCTGTGCGTCAGTGACAAGGGCAAGGTTGCCAAGCTGGTCTGCCCGTACCACCAGTGGACCTACGAGTTGGACGGCCGCCTGCTGTTCGCCGGCACCGAGATGGGCGCCGACTTCGACATGAAGGAATACGGCCTCAAGCCGGTCAACGTGAAAACCGCTGGCGGCTACATCTTCATTTCGCTGGCCGAGAACCCGCCGGCCATCGACGATTTCCTCGCCACCCTGGCTCACTACATGGAGCCTTACGACATGGAGAACACCAAGGTGGCGGTACAGACCACCTTGATGGAAAAGGCCAACTGGAAGCTGGTGATCGAGAACAACCGCGAGTGCTACCACTGCAATGGTTCGCACCCGGAACTGCTGAAGACCCTGCTGGAATGGGACGACGTCACCGACCCACGCGCCAGCCAGGCGTTCAAGGATCAGGTCGCCGCCTGCACCAAGGCCTGGGACGAGGAGAAGATCCCCTACGCCCACGCCAGCTTCGGCCTGCGCAACCGCATCGTGCGCATGCCCCTGCTCGACGGCACTGTCTCCATGACCATGGACGGCAAGCAGGGCTCGAAGAAACTCATGGGCCGCATCAAGAACCCGGACCTGGGCTCCATGCGCATCCTCCACCTGCCGCACTCCTGGAACCACTGCATGGGCGATCACCTGATCGTATTCACCGTGTGGCCCATCAGCGCCCAGGAAACCATGGTCACCACCAAATGGCTGGTGCACAAGGACGCGGTTGAGGGTGTGGACTACGACGTTGCCCGACTGCGTGAAGTCTGGGATGCGACCAACGATCAGGACCGTCGCCTGGCCGAAGAGAACCAGCGCGGCATCAACTCCACCGCCTACCAGCCCGGTCCGTACTCCAAGACCTACGAGTTCGGTGTGATCAACTTCCTCGACTGGTACAGCGAACGCGTACTCAACAACCTCGGAGACACCCCGGCCACCAAGCTGCGCCAAGTCAACGAGTAATCCATCCAGGGAGTGCCACGAGGCGGCTTCGACCGACCTCGTGGCGCTGGGGGAACAGCCATGTCCACCTGCCTCGGCTTCGCCATCCTCCTGACGCTTTATGGACTGGCCTCGAGCTTGCTCAAGGCCTGGTCCGAACGCTCACACTGAGGTCCTTCAAGGACCACCCTCGCCCCCGCTGGGATGTCGGCTCCAGCGGGGGCTTTTTTTGCCTTAAAGAACCCGGAGCGATGTGCCAGCGGCGAATGTCTGACAGAAAACGCCTCCAGATAGTTTTGGGAAAACTCTCAATGATGCCCCGTCATCGCGAGAGAGCGGATGTGGGAACTTTCCTAATCAGAATGAATTGAGGAAAAGTACACATTCCGCATAGGAATCGTCCGAGAAATGCGAGGCTCCTTCAGACAAGGACATAATTCCTACAGAAAAACCGGACGCCCAGGATGTGGAAGGTAAGAGCCTTCTGATTTTTACTGACCCTAAGTCAGAAGGAGAGTCAAATCATGAAAACAATCCTGATAGTTATTTCTCTTGTGCTGACCGCACTCTCAGCGGTTTCCCACGCCACAGAAGAAAAGACGATCCACGGGGTCATTCACTTTGTAGGAAGTATCAATAGGGCTCCGTGTGATTATTCAACGGCCGACTGGTACCGGCATACCGGTCGTTCCGACGGCAGCAGCCCAAGGAACGCTGGCGCCGTTCCGGCCTCAAGCAGTGTGTGCGCCGGGATCGCCGATACGTCCTCCATCAGCACCCATGAAGTCGCTGCCAGATCGAGCACAACGGTCCGCGGCAGGGTGGTCGTGGTGACCTTCAACTAAAAGGACGAGGCCGCCACGGGATAGCGCCATTTCTGCCCGGCATGAGGAGCGGAACCTGACGCTTCCCGTGGCCAGCCAGGCAAGTGCCCAACACGAAGTGTTGGCACCAGCTCTCTACATCACCGGGTGCGAGGGCGGGCCAACCCTTGGTAGCCAGCTGATTCCACCAGCGTGATCAACCACCCTTTCACATGGGTCAGGGCGCGGTTACCCCGCCTTCCCTCGATCGCGGCATTGCGTCCGAAAGGATCGCCAAAACCCACGTAGCTCCAGCATTGGCAATACTTTCATCCCGCCCAGCCGCTTCGCTTCCCCCCCGTCAATCGGGGCCTGGAAGAACCATCAAGAAACGGGCTACCGCTCACGTCGGCCATTCCTTACAGATCCAATAACTTGGTCCGATATACCCAAAACACACAGATGATTATCGTGGCTGGGCATTTCGGTGCAGCACTTTTCGTGATCAATTTATCCTGGAGTAAAGAATGAAAAAGCTCTCCCTCGCGTTCCTCGCCATGTCCGTCATCGCCGCCAGCGGTTCCGCCTTCGCCGCCACCGATGCTGGTCAGGGCCAGATCAACTTCACCGGCATAATCAACAACGACGCCTGCTCGGTTGACGGCAGCACCGGCCGTGAAAAAGCCATTGCCGTAGACCTGGGCAACGTCTCCATCAAGGACATGGGCACCGACACCGCACCGAACGCCGGCCGCCTGGGCGCCGCCAACTTCAACCTGAACGTCAACTGCAACGCAGGCACCAAGGTCTCGATGCTGTTCGACGCCCGCTCCGGCTCCGGCGTAGTGCCGGGCAAGCAGGTCCTGGCCCTGAATCCCGGCATCAACTCCGCCAAGAACGTCGGTATCGCCCTGCTCAACAGCGAAGGCCAGATCATCGACCTGAGCGCCCCTGCCACCGCCAAGATCGAAGGCAACCTGAACGGCGGCGATGCAGTCCTGAACTTCGCCGCCGCCTACGTCACCACCGCCGACCCAACCACCGCCACCGCGGGTAGCGGTAACGCGACCCTGCCGTTCACCCTGCAGTACGAATAAGCCGTACTGCGCCCCTGAAGACTGGCGAGGCCAACTGGCCTCGCCACCTCCTTGGTTCCCGTTGGTAAAACCTATGCTCCGTCACACAATCTCCGCTTGCCTGGGCGCTCTGAGCCTGATGCTGGCCTCCCACGCTTACGCGGGAATATCCCTGAACGCCACGCGCATCGTTTTCAACAGCCCCAACAAAGAGGCGAGCATCACGGTCCGCAACAGCGGCCAGGAAGTACTGATCCAGTCCTGGCTCGATAGCGGAAACGACTCGGAAACTCCTCCCCCCTTCGCCGTTGCCCCACCTCTGGCCCGAGTACCGGCAAACGACCAACAGTTGCTGCGCATCCTGTACGAAGGCAGCGGCTTGCCAACCGACCGGGAATCCGTCGTGTGGCTCAATGTCCAGGAAATTCCCCAGTCCAGTGCTGGCGATAACAAGCTGCAACTGGCAGTACGCCAACGCATCAAGGTGTTCTTCCGCCCGGCAGGTCTTGCAGGAGAAGCCAGTCAGGCTCCAGAGGAACTGCAATGGCAGTTGGTGTCCCAGGCAGGCAAGACCGAGCTGCGGGTGCGAAATCCCGGCAAGTACCACGTATCCATGAGTGATCTGAAACTCGGAAGCGAAGTAGCCGTCGAGTCCACGATGGTTGCGCCAGGCGAAGAGAAAGCCTTCCCCATTAAGCGTGCGGTTCCCGCAGGCACGATCGATCTGACGTTCTCCAGCATTAACGACTATGGGGCGCAGGTCCCTTACTCCGCACGTCTTCCGGTCGGTGGTTCCGCCAGTACTGCAGCAAAGCGCAACGACCGGACTTCTTAACGGCCCATCCCCAACTCCCTGACTTTGCCCTTTCAGGTGGTGCTCTTTCGTGCATCTCACCAAGCGTGCTGCCGGGGGTAGACCAGGCTTCTTCAGGCATTGAGAAATGAGCAATCTGCCCTGTCAAACCGACGGAGCGCGCGCGCGGTTGGCAGCAACCCGGCAGCAAGCCCCATCGACGCAGCGCCCCAACGGACTCGCGCTAGCCATTTCCATGGCACTTCCTGCGCTGTCCTTCGGCACCGAACATCCCGAACCGCAGCCGGTTGAAGCCTTGCAGATCGAATCGTTCAACACCACGTTCCTGAAAGGCGCCCCTTCAGCCGTGGACCTGCAGCAACTGCTGCAGACAAACAGCGTCCTACCGGGCAACTATCGAGTGGACCTCTACAACAACGGAGTGCTGGCTGGTCGCAAGGACGTGGACTTTCGGCGCAATCCACAGACAGGTGTCGTCGAAGCGTGCCTGAACCTCGACCTTCTTCAACTACTGGGCATCGATATCGCCAAACTGATGGAACAGGGGAGGCTCGATCCGGAAGTCGCTGACGCCTGCTACGATCTGGCCTCACTGATCGATCAGGCAGTGCTGCGCTACGACTCGACGCGCTTGCGCCTGAACGCCAGCATTCCACAGATCGCGATGCTCCGTGGACGGCGCGGCTACGTTGACCCAGCGCTGTGGGACAACGGTGTCAATGCCGCGTTCGTCAACTATCAGCTCAACACCTACCGGAACCGCGACAGCTACGGCCGACAAACCTCCAACAACCTGGGGCTGCGAAACGGCATCAACCTCGGCTCCTGGCGTCTGCGCAACGAGTCCAACTTCCGGACAGGCACCGGGCAACGGAATACCTTCAAGAGCAATCGCACCTATCTCCAGCACGATGTCACCCGGCTAAAGGGGCAATTCACCCTGGGCGAGATCTATTCGGATTCCGATCTGTTCGACAGCGTGCGCTATCGCGGCATCAAGCTGGCGTCGGACGAAGGCATGCGGGCGGACAGCGAGCGCGGCTATGCGCCGGTCATCCGCGGCGTGGCGGAGACGAATGCGACGGTCGAGATCCGCCAGAACGACTACATCCTCTATTCAACCAACGTGTCGCCGGGTCCATTCGAGATCAGCGACATCTTCCCCACCGGCTCCAACGGCGATCTCGAAGTCACCATCATCGAGGCGGATGGTCGCCGCCGCGTAAGCCTGCAAGCCTTCTCCAGCCTGCCCACCATGGTCCGGGAAGGCCAACTGAAATACAGCCTTTCGGCCGGTCAGTTCAACAGCAACAGTGATGACCAGAACACGCCTGGATTCGTCAGCACAACCCTCACCTACGGTCTGAGCAGTAACTTCACCGGCATCGTCGGAGCCCAGGCAACCCAGAATTTCAACGCCGTGTCGGTCGGTGCAGGTCGTAACACTTCTCTCGGAGCCGTATCAGTCGACCTGACCCACTCAGCGAGTCGAGTGCAGGGCCTTTCCGCACGCGGGAACAGTTTGCGAGCCCTGTATGCCAAGACGTTCACGGGTACCGACACCAGCTTTACCCTGGCGGCCTATCGATACTCCACCGAGGGATACCGGACGCTTTCCGATCATGTGCAGGAACTCAGCAGCGGCCTTCCAGCCACCTATGGCCGTTCGAAAATCCGCACCGACCTAACCGTCAGTCAAACCCTCGGTGCCCAGAAGTACGGCAACCTCTACGTCAACGCCAGCGACGAGCGCTACTGGAACCGCGGCGGTTCGCGTAGCTATTCCGCCGGCTACTCCAATGGCTGGCGTGACGTCAGCTACAATTTCAGCGTTAGCCAGTCCCGCAACATCGGCGGCGCCACCCCCTCGAACAACGACACTCAATTCAACCTGTCCGTGTCCTTCCCATTGGGTTCGAAGCCACGCGCGCCGAGAGCTTACGCGTCGACCTCCCACCGCAAGGACAGCGACAGTTCACAGCTGGGGGTGAACGGTTACCTGTCGGATGAGAACGACCTGTCCTATTCGGTGCAAGGCAGCAGGAACAGCGGCACCGGCGGCGCGGCCTCGGCCACCCTGATGGGTCGTACCTCGATGGCGGACGTTTCCCTGGGCTACAGCAAAGGACGCGACTATAGGTCGGAGAGCCTTTCAGTGGCGGGTTCGCTGGTGGCCCATGCGGGCGGTATCAACCTGGGCCAGCCGGTGGGCGAAACGTTCGCATTGGCGGAAGTGCCCGACACTCCAGGTGTTGGCATCAGTAGCTACAGCGGTGCAAGCACTGGCTACAACGGCTATGCAATTGTCCCCAACGCCCAACCCTATCGGGTCAACTGGGTCACTCTGGATACACGCAACCTTGGCGGCGACATCGAGATCGACAACGCGACCCAACAGGTTGTGCCACGGCGTGGTGCCATTGTGCTGGCGCGCTTTGAAGGGAAAAAGGGTCGCCGCGTCCAGTTCCAGCTGTTCGACAGCCTGGGTAAACCGATTCCGTTTGGCGCTTCGCTGGAGGATGCCAGCGGCAAGCAGCTCGCCATCTCAGACCCGAGCGGCCGGGCTCTGGCTCTGGTCGAAGAGGAGCAGGCCACACTGACCATCAAGTGGAGCGGCAACCAGTGTTCCGCAGCCTACGCGCTCCCACCGCAGGACAAGCTCTCCAACTACGAGCGCTACCGTCTCAGTTGTCAGGGCTAAGGGGCTGGGTCAAGCGAATCGTTAGCCCTCCCGGCGTGCCGTGAGGTCGTTGCGCCGGGCGAACTCAATCAACTCCAGCAGGGACCCCAAGTTCAGCTTCTGTTGGATGCGGGTCTTGTAGGTGCTGACGGTCTTGTTGCTGAGCAGCATCCGTTCACCGATTTCCTTGTTGGAAAGTCCCGTTGCCAGGTACTGGAGCACCATCAACTCCTGGTTGGACAGACGCTCGACCAGTTCGCCCTCGCTGAGGCTAGGCAACTGGCCGCCATTCAACGTGCTGGAGGGGAAAACGGTGAAGCCGGCACTGATAGCGTTGATGGCGGTCAGCAGGTGCTGCAGATCCTCTTCCTTGCTGACAAACCCCTTGGCGCCCGCCAGGAAGCAGCGCTGGGAAAAACTCTCCGCCGGCTGGGACGTAAGCACTAGCACATGACTATCGAGCCCCAATGCGCGAATTCGCGAGATGACATTGAGCCCATCGAGACGCGGAATCCCGATGTCCAGGATGACGATATCCGGCTCGTGCTGGCGGATTAGCTGCATGGCGTCGACACCATTGTCCGCCTCGCCAACGACGTCCATCCCGTTGCGTTCCAGCAACATGCGGACAGCCATACGGATGACAGGATGATCATCGACGATCAGCGCACTTCTCATTGCAACCTCGAATCCAGTGGGGCCGGCGCCATTGGCGCTGCCCTTGATTACGGCCCCGAATCGGATGCCGATGAAATTTCCTACACTCCCGCAGGAAGAGACGCCTAGCTGAGGGTACTTCGTCCTCAGTAACTTGGCTGCTCTCCCAATCCCTGTCGAGCCCACCATGAAAAACTTCAGCATTTTGGTTCTGGAAGACGAACCATTCCAGCGCCTGATCGCAGTGACTGGCTTGCGGCAACTGGGGTTCGAACAGATACATGAAGCCGCTGACGGCGCCGCGGCCCTGGCCCGACTGGATGCCTGCGGTGGCGTCGACATCGTGCTCTGCGATCTGCGCATGACGGGCATGGATGGACTGGCCTTCCTGCGCCATGCCAGCCAGGCGGGCACTGTCCGCTCGGTCATTCTCAGCAGCGAGGTAGAGCCTGAGTTGCGCCAGGCGACGATCTCCATGATCCGCTGCCTGGGATTGAATTTCCTGGGGGATCTGGGCAAACCCTTCGATATGGGCCGCGCCGCTAACCTGATTGAGCGGCATACACCGCCGCCACTCGAAACCGCGCGCAATCTGGAGTTCATCGATCCACCAAGCCTGGACGAGATATTTCGAGGCCTCGAGCAGGGCGAGTTCGAAGCCTGGTTCCAGCCAAAATTCCACCTTGAGAGCGAGGCGATGCAGGGTGCTGAAGTCCTGGCCCGCTGGCGTCATCCACAGCGCGGCGTGCTCCCTCCTTCCCAGTTCCTGCCGGCCATGGAGGTCCATGGGCTGATCGACCGGTTGTTCTGGCAGCTCCTCACGCAAGGCCTCACGCTGCAGCAGGATCTTGCCCGCCACGGACAACGCGTGAACCTCGCCTTCAACCTCCAGCCCCAGCAATTGAGCGACCAGGACCTCGCCGACCACGTCGGAAGAGCCCTGGCAGGCGCCGGGTTGCCTGGCGAGGGCCTGACCTTCGAACTCACCGAAACTGGCCTGCTGGAAGCCCCGGCGGCTAGCCTGGAAAGCCTGGTGAGGCTGCGCCTGCTGGGCTGCGGCCTGGCCATGGACGACTTCGGCGCCGGTTACTCCTCGCTCGACCGGCTCTGCGAACTGCCCTTCAGCCAAATCAAACTGGACGCGGCCTTTGTCCGCAAACTGATCAATCAGCCCCGCAACGGCGCCATCATCAGCAGCGCCGTTGCGCTGGCCGATGCCATGGACATGGCGCTGGTCGTGGAAGGAGTGGAAACCGCCGAGCAGCGCGAACGACTGTTGTCGCTTGGTTGCCGGGTGGCCCAGGGCTACCTCTTTGCCCGCCCACAGAACCGCGACGATTTCTGCACCCTGCTGTCGAGCACATTCACCGCTGGGTCTCACTGATCGTCTACCGCTATCCGCGCCGCCAGCGCCCGCTCCAACTCCAGCATCGCCTGTCGCAGCGCCTCAGCGGTTTCCTGCAACGCCTCCGGCTCCAGCGTCGGCGCTCTGCAGGTCTGTTCCAGATTCACACAGGCCGCGATCAGCGGCGTAGCCTTGACCACCCGGGCAGCACCTTTGAGCCGGTGCGCAAGTTCCAGCAAATTCGGCACATCACCCTGATTGGCCAGGTCTTGCAGCGGTTTCAGGTCACGACGATTGGTCTCCAGCAGCTCGTTGACCAGGTTGCGAATCAGCACCGGATCACCACCGGTCAGGGGCGCAAGCGGGGTCAGGTCGAACAGTGCGCTTTCGCTCGCGCCATCCTCATGCACAGCAGGTGATCGGTCCTCGATCGTCGGTGCACTGCCCGACGCGGCACGCAGCTTCTCCTCCAGCACATCGAGGCCGATGGGCTTGATCACACAGTCGTCCATGCCCGCCTGAATGGCCCGCGCGACTTCCTCGGGCTGGGCGTCGGCAGTCAACCCTAGAATCAGCGTCGGGGCACCAGGTCGCTCGCGCTCATCGTTGCGAATGGCACGCGCGAGCTCTGCACCACTCATGCGCGGCATGTGGCAATCGGTGGCCACCACATCGAAATGCCGGGTCTGCCACAATGCCAGGGCTTCATCGCCGTTCTCAGCCTCCACGACGTCATGCCCGAGGAAGCCCAGCTGCTGGGCGAGAATCTGCCGGTTCACCGGGTGATCATCCACCACCAGCACGCAAAGCCGGCGCTGTGACTGCACGTGCGCAGCCACGGTGGCGACGGGTTCCGCGGCCGGGTCAAGGCGATGCAAGCGAAGCTCCACATCAACCCGCGTGCCCTTGCCGGGGGAACTGGTGAGCGTCAGACGCCCGCCCATCATTTCGCAGAGCGAACGGCAGATAACCAGCCCCAGCCCCGCGCCTTCCGTCTGGCGGTAGCCACGCTCCACCTGGGCGAACGGGCGGAACAACCGGCTCATGTCCTCCTCGGAGATACCGATGCCGGTGTCTTCGACACTGAGGCTCACACTCAACAGGCCGGGCTCCGTGCCTTCACCATGAATCTGCAAGCGGACGCTACCCTCGCGGGTGAACTTGATCGCATTGCTGACCAGGTTCGACAAGATCTGCTTGAAACGCATGCTGTCCACCAGCACATCGCCCTGGATGCTGGAGTCGATATCGAGGACCAGGTTCAACCGCTTCTGTCGTGCCAAGCCATCGAACACGCGCGCAACGGACTCCACCAGTTCACGCAGATTGGCCCGCTGCGGCGCAAGGCTGAGGCGACCGGATTCGATACGAGCGATGTCGAGGATGTCGCCGATGAGCACCAGCAGACTGCGTGCCGAACCATAGGCGACCTCGATGCTCGAGCGGTCGATGGGCTGTTCCCCCGCGCGCTTGAGGGCGAGCTCGAGGATGCCGATCACCGCGTTCATCGGCGTGCGGATTTCGTGACTCATGGTTGCCAGGAAAGTGGTCTTGGCACGGCTGGCCTCATCGGCCAGGTTCTTCGCCGCTTCCAGCTCCTGTACCAGTTGCCGGTGCTCGGTGATATCGAGCCAGCCGCAGATAACACCCTTCACGACGCCGGTGGAGTCCTGGAAGGGCTGGACCCAGTGATCGATCCAGCGTGTCCGTCCATTCAGAGACACCGAGCGCACGCCCTGGAGCATCCGGCCTTCCGCCATCGCCTGGCGATAGAGCTGCGAGAACTCCGGTGCGGATTCGAAACACTCGACGGGCAGCGCTTCCACCGTCAGCCCACGCACCTGCGCCAACTCAAGTCCAACGCTGGACAGGTAGCTGCGATTGCAGGACAGCAGGCGCCCTTCGCTATCCCGCACATAAAGCGGTGGCGGCATGCTGTCTGTCAGCGTCTCGATGAAGCGCAGTTCGTCATTCAGCTGCCGTTCCGCGGTCTTGCGAAGGTGTACTTCTCGACGCAAATAGAGAACCCAACCCAGTACCAGCAGCAGCACCAGCACCGCACCAATGACGATGCGCTGGATCAGCGTGCCGTAATCCCGCCAGGTTTGCGGACTCATCCCCGGGTTGCCACGCCAGCGGTTGGAAATCGCATTCAACTCATCCGGCGCAAGGCTGGCCAGGGTCTTGTCGAGGATGCTGTGCAACTCAGTATCGGCACGGCGCACGGCGAAATTGGCGGTTACCGGCTCAATGCCGGCCAGGCCCGTGATCACCAGACGCCCGGGGAAAAGCCGCGTGATGTAGTAGCGCGCCGTGGTCACAGGAACCAGAGCGTTATCGGCCCGCCCGGCCGAGACAAGGTTCATCGCATCCAGGTAGGAGTCAGCATCCACCGCTTGCATGCCGGGGTAGGCCGCTTTCATTTCTGCCTGGGCGACATTGCCCTTTCCCAGCGCGAGCCGCAGGCCGCTGCCATTACCGGGCACCGGCGCAGAGCTGCCCGGGCCAGCGCGCGCCACCAGCACGAAAGGGACGCTGGAAATGGGGCGGGAGAAGCGCAGATGCGTCTCCCGATCCTTGCTGGCAGCGAGAATCGCAAGGTCCGCGTCCCCATTCAACAGACTGTCGATCTGCTTGGCGAAGCCACCAGCCCGGCTGACAGCCTCGAATCGCAGGCCAGTTCGCAGGGATGCCACTTCCAACAGATCAGCCGCGATGCCGCGGAATTGCCCGTCGTCGTCGAAGAACGCCAGGGGCGCCAGATCGTCGTCGAGCACCAGGCGCACCAACGGATGGCGTTCGATCCAGCGCTGCTCCTCCGTGGACAACGGCAACCGCTCGCCGACCGGTGTCAGGCCGCTCCCCACCCAACGCCGCGAAACCTCATCCAGACGTGCACGGCCAACCGCGCGCAGGGCGGCATCGATGCCACGCAACAGGCGCTGATCGCGCTCACGCAGGACGAAGGCGACACCGACATCGGGGTGCTCGATAAAGCGGTCGAACTTCACCAGACCGTAGAAGCTTCGGTTGAGCTGGAAGTACACCGGCACGACATCGCCAAGGAGCAAGTCGGCTTGTCCGAATGCCACGGCCGCCATGCCGTCTTCCACGGACTTGGCGACAACCTCTTGCGCACCAGGAAAGCGCTGGCCCAGCGACTGGTCGTGGCCGGGCACCAACGCGATGCGCAGCCCGTCGAGGTCCGCGGGGAATGTGCGCGCGTCGTCGTAGCGTCGAAACAGGGCCAGCCGGTCGGTGGAGAAAGGCAGGCTGCGGGCAATCGCGTGTCCCTCGCCGTCCTGCCCATCACCCACGAACAGATCGATATCGCCGTCAGCCAGGGCACGAAGCAAGGCCGGACGGTCGGAATACTGCCGCAGCGTGATCCGCATCCCCAGCCACTGCCCGACAAGGGCTGCGGTATCGGCGGCAATGCCTTCGTAGCTGCCATCTCGCTGGATGATCTCGAGCGGAGCCGTGCCATCGCCAGCCACTCCCAGCACCAGATCGCGCTTTTGTCGCAGCCAGTGCCAGTCCTCTTCCGTGACGGCCAGGTCCTGCTGGTCGACCACCAGTTGGCTGGACAAGGCTAAACGATGGACCTCCTGCCCTGCGTGGGCGCCGGTGCCAAACAGGGCCAGGCAAAATGCGATCCAGTCGAGCCGCACAAATGATCGGGAGATAGAAAGAATGGGCACCTGGCCGGCCTGCGTCGAGGGATTGAAAGGACAGAACATTAGTTCAAAGAGGGCGTCTGTGTAGCGTCTGAGCCCATCGCAAGCAAGCCGCCTACATAGCCTGTAGGAAAGTTCCTAAACGACCGATCAAAAGAAAAACCACCAATATACTTCTCGGCCTGCAGATTCACTGGTTTCTTCGAGTCGCCCCCTATGACGGAGCGGCACGTTTCAAACTTGGTGAAAGTTAGTACGCAGTACTCGGCGTAGTCCGAAGAACAACTTGCTCAATTCTGAAGAAGTTTTCAGAGCAAGCCAACTTGACTTCCTACGCTTCCGAAAAGTTGGACCATCTGTCCCACCGGGCAGGCGTGGCCAGCCAATATCGATGAACCCAGCTCCCAACGGCACCCTTCAGAAGGCCGCGCGCCCTCCGTACTCATTGGGAAACCTGATAAGGAGAACCAACGAATGAACAAGGTATTGCTGATCGACAACCAGCCGATGCTCCGCTTTGCAACTCGCGTACTACTGGAACGCGAGGACTACGACGTAGTCGGCGAAACGGAAAGTGGTGTCGAAGGCCTGAGCATGGCCCGATCACTGCGGCCCGATCTGGTCGTCCTGGATATCGCCATTCCAAAACTCGACGGCCTGGAAGTCCTCGGACGGCTCAGCGCCATGGACTCCAATCTCAAACTGCTGGTACTCACTTCCCTGCCAGCGTCGCTCTATGCCAACCGCTGCCTTCAGGCAGGCGCCACGGGCTATCTGTCCAAGCAGGAACAGGCGGTCAGCCTGATCTCCGCGGTGCGCTCGGTGCTTTCCGGCTACAGCCTGTTCCCCAGCACGGTGCACCTGCCTGGCACGTCACAGCCCGGCGAGGCCAATGACAGCCAATTGCTGGAATGCCTCTCCGACCGCGAACTGGCGGTGCTGCAGAACCTGGCCAACGGCAAGAACAACCAGGAAATCGCCAAGCAGCTATTCATCAGCCACAAAACGGTCAGCACCTACAAATCCCGCTTGATGGACAAACTGAAGACCCGCAACCAAGTCGACCTGATCGATTTCGCCCGCCGCTACGTAATGCCCACCCCCTGAGCATCCCTCCCCACGGTCGACGCCGCCTCAACGAGGCGGCGGCAGACCTATCACACAGCCCACATGACGAGGCCGCGGCAGCTCGCAATGAACCGCCGCAATGGCTTCGACCCGCGCAGCCACAGGCGCAGCCAAGACCGCCGAGCGTGACGACCCGGCATCCACGTTCATCAGCATTTGCTCGCTGGCTGCCAACAGCTCCTCTCCACCAGACAGGTACAGCCCATGGTGAATCTGCAGCCGCTTGGCGTCATGGGCGAGCAGTTGCGTGCGCACTTCCACCTCGGCCCCCAGCTTCACTTCCGCCAGGTAATTGAGGTGGCATTCCAGGGTGAACAGCGTATGGCCGGTGGCGGCACGACCTTGTTCGTCGAGGCCGATCTCGTCCATCAGCGCATCGGTGGCGTAGCTGAAAATCAGCAGGTAGAAGGCATCGCGCAGGTGGCCGTTGTAGTCCACCCATTCGGGCAGAATGGCAGTGCGGTAGGTAGTCAGGGCGTGACTCATGCAGAAGCTCCCAACGAGGCGCCGCCTCCCTGGAGAGAGGGCGCCGCTACGGAGTGGCGGGAAGATTGAAGGTCAGTCGGCGAAGGCGAAGCCGTGGCTGGCCTTGGTCTCCTTGATGGCACCGAGTACCGCCAGGAGGGCGTCGTCGCGGTAGCGCTCCAATTCGGCGATGCTGCGCGAGCCTTGCTGTTCGGCAGTGCCCTCCACCACCCGGTCGATCAGGGTTTCGGTGAGTTCCGGGGCTGGCAGGTAGGTCCAGGGCAACTGCAGTGCCGGGCCGAACTGGGCCATGAAGTGGCGCATGCCGGCGTTGCCGCCCGCCAGGGTGTAGGTCAGGAAGGTCCCCATGAACGACCAGCGCAGGCCGGCGCCAAAGCGAATGGCGTCGTCGATCTCACCGGTGCTGGCCACGCCGTCGTTGACCAGGTGAAGCGCCTCGCGCCAGAGGGCTTCGAGCAGGCGATCGGCGATGAAGCCCGGTACTTCCTTGCGCACATGCAGCGGACGCATGCCCAGCGCGGTGTAGATCTCGATGGCGGCCTGAACGGCCTCCGGCGCGGTTTTCTCGCCACCCACCACTTCCACCAGCGGCAGCAAGTAGACCGGGTTGAAGGGGTGACCGACAACGCAGCGCTCCGGGTGGCGGGCGTCGGCGTAGAACTCGCTGGGCAAGAGGCCCGAGGTGCTGGAACCGATGATCACGTCAGGCCGCGCCGCCGCGCTGATCTTTGCATGCAGGTCGAGTTTCAGATCGAGGCGCTCCGGGGCGCTCTCCTGGATGAAGTCGGCGTCGCGCACGCATTCTTCGATGGTCTCGACGAAGCACAGGCGCGCCTGGGAGGCGCCAGGGGCCAACCCCTGTTTCTGCAGCGCCGGCCAGGCGTTGGCGATGCGGGCACGCAGGGCGGCTTCGGCGCCGGGGGCCGGGTCCCAGGCGATGACATCGAGGCCGTGGGCCAGGGCGCGGGCGATCCAACCGCTGCCGATAACGCCGCTGCCGAGCGCGGCGAAGGTCTTGATCTGGGTGACGAAGGACATGGAGGCTCCTGATCATGTAGCCCGGATGCAATCCGGGGTGGTCGTCTGGTACTTCCCGGAGGCCATCCGGGCTACGAAACCTGTGGGAGAGGGCAAGGCGCGAATCTGGCCACCCTCACCCCCGGCCCCTCTCCCAGAGGGAGAGGGGAGAAAAGCTAGCGGCGCTTGAGGTTCATCTTCTCGCGCCCCTCGGCCGGGGTCAGGGCACGGCCGCCGAGGCGCTGGATGATCTCGATGGCACGCTCTACCAACTGCCCGTTGCTGGCGTGCACGCCGCGATCCAGCCAGATGTTGTCTTCCAGGCCCACACGCACGTTGCCGCCCAGCAGCATCGCCTGGGCGACCATGGGCATCTGCATGCGGCCGATACCGAAACCGGCCCAGGTGCAGCCCGCGGGGAGGTTGTCGGCCATGGCCTTCATGGTGGTGGTGTCAGCCGGTGCGCCCCACGGGATGCCCAGGCAGATCTGGAACAAGGGGTCGTCCAGCAGGCCTTCCTTGAGCATCTGCTTGGCGAACCAGAGGTGGCCGGTGTCGAAGATTTCCAGCTCGGCCTTGACCCCAAGCTCGGTGATGCGTTTGGCGCCAGCACGCAGCTGTGCCGGGGTGGAGACGTAGATGAAGTCACCGTCGCCGAAGTTCAGGGTCCCGCAATCCAGGGTGCAGATTTCCGGCAGCAGTTCCTCCACATGGGCCAGGCGCTCCAGCGGGCCGACCAGGTCGGTACCGGTGCCGAACTCCAGGGGCTGCTCGCCCTTGCCGATCTCGAGGTCACCGCCCATGCCGGCGGTGAGGTTGATGATGATGTCGGTGTCGCTCTCGCGGATGCGTTCAACCAGCTCGCGGTACAGCGCCACATCGCGGCTGGGCTTGCCGGTCTTCGGGTCGCGCACATGGCAGTGGGCAACCGTGGCGCCGGCCTTGGCCGCCTCGATGGCGGCAGCGGCGATTTCCTTCGGGGTAACGGGAATGGCCGGGTGCTTGCCGACGGTATCGCCGGCGCCGGTAACTGCACAGGTGACGATGACTTCATAGTTCACGGTTGTTTCATCCTTCTGCGAGGCGATCGGAAACCGCGCGCGGCGAACCGCGCACGTGGCGTTGCATTGAGTTACTTGAGGGTAGCGAGAGCGCTGTCTATGCCACTCTTGCCGTCGAAGGTGGTCACACCGGCGAGCCAGCCCTTGACCACTTCAGGATTGGCTTTCAGCCACTCGCGGGCGACTTTGGCCGGGTCCTTGCGATCCATGATCGGCTGCATCAGCTCTGCTTCCTGCGCGCTGGTGAAGCGCAGGTTGGTCAGCAGGCGGTCGGCGTTGGGGCAGCGCTGGGCGAAGTCCGGCGCGCTGACAGTGGAGACGGTGGCAGCGCCATCGTTGGGGCCGAACACACCCTCGCTGCCGGTCAGGTAGGTGATGGGCATCTGGATGTTCATCGGATGCGGCTTCCAGCCAAAGAACACCACCGGTTTGTTGTTCTTCACCGCGCGCTTGACTGCGGTCAGCATGGCGGCCTCGCTCGACTCCACTAGTTTGAAGCCACCCAGGCCGAACTGGTTGGTATCGATCATCTTCTGGATCGCGGTATTAGCGCCGGAGCCGGATTCGATGCCGTAGATCTTGCCGTCCAACTGATCCTTGAACTTGGCGATATCGGCGAAGGTGCGCAGCCCCTGCTCGGCGGTGTAAGTGGGTACGGCCAGTACGGCGATGGCATCGCTCAGCGAAGGCTCTGCGGCAACCTTCACCGACTTGGTTTCGAGGAACGGCTTGATGTTGTCGTCCATGATCGGCTTCCAGTAGCCGAGGAAGACATCGACCTGCTTCTTCTGGATGCCGGCGAAGATGATCTGCTGCGATGCCTGGGTCTGGGTGGTCTGATAGCCCAGGCTGCCGAGCAACTCGTTGGCGACGGCGGTGGTGGCGACGACATCGGTCCAGCCGACCACACCCACACGGATCTTCTGGCAACTAGCGTCTTCGGCGGCGAATGCGGCGGAACTGGAGAGGGCGAACAAACAGCAACCAGCGAATGCGGTGAGACGTTTCATTGATGCTCCCCTTGCGGCCAAACGGTTCATGTATTTGTTGTGCAGGAGTCGGGGGCGACTCCTTCCGTTTTCGGGCGCCACTTCAACCCGATGGACACAAATTACGCAGCGCCGAAGCGCCCGATTCGAACTAAAACGACTACCTGTTGAACAGGAGCGACCACCTTTCTTGCGCGCATGGGCACAGTGCCTTTTAGTGCGTTATCGCCTTCGCGGAAAGCGTCCATGCCCCAGACCTTCAGTTTCCTCCTGTTGCCAGGCTTTTCCATGATGGGCCTGATGTCGGCAGTCGAACCCTTGCGGGTCGCCAACCGATTTCGCGGCGAACTTTACCGCTGGCGCCTACTGAGCCTGGATGGCGGCCCGGTACCGAGCAGCAATGGAATGTCGCTGAACGTGGATGGGGGGCTGAATGTACCGCCCGAGGCCGATTGCCTGTTCGTGGTGGCCGGCTTCGATCCCCTGGCCAACTTCGGCCCACGCCTGGCTCACTGGCTCAACCGGGCCGAGCGCGAGGGGCTGCGACTGGGTGGCATCGACACGGGCAGCTTCGTGCTGGCCGAGGCCGAACTTTTCACCAGCCAACGTCTGACCCTGCACTGGGAAGCCAT
Source organism: Pseudomonas sp. BN415 (assembly GCF_029871195.1). Taxonomy (NCBI): domain Bacteria; kingdom Pseudomonadati; phylum Pseudomonadota; class Gammaproteobacteria; order Pseudomonadales; family Pseudomonadaceae; genus Pseudomonas; species Pseudomonas sp. BN415. The sequence goes on along the minus strand of NZ_SSOK01000039.1, from coordinate 17,662 downwards.
TGAAGCCTTTCACGAGCGCTACCCGGCGCTCTGCGTCACCCAGGAACTCTTCGAAATCGATGGTCGGCGCATCACCAGCGCCGGTGGCACCGCCAGTCTCGACCTGATGCTCACGCTGATTGCCCGCAGCCACGGTGAAGCCCTGGCACTGCAGGTCTCCGAGCAGTTCGTACTGGGTCGCATCCGCACCCAGCAGGACCACCAGCGCATGCAGATCGCCAGCCGGTTCAACGTGCATAACAAGAAACTGGTGCAGGTGATCGGGGAGATGGAGCGGCACAGCGAAATGCCGCTGAGCTCACGCGAACTGGCCGAATTGGTGAGCGTGACGCCACGCCAGCTGGAGCGGCTTTTCCGTCTGCACCTGAAGGAAACGCCGTCGAACTTCTATCTCGGCCTGCGCCTGGACAAGGCCCGCCAACTGCTGCGCCAGACCGATATGAGTGTGCTGGAAGTGGCTCTGGCCTGCGGCTTCGAATCCTCTTCGTATTTCTCCCGCGCCTACCGCACGCGGTTCGCCACTCGCCCGAGCCAGGACCGGCACGAGCACCCGGACCAGGAGCCTGCTCGGCAGCTGGGCTGAGCGACAAGGAACCTGCGGGGCTACTGGTGTGTTGAAGGGGCGAATTCATTCGCCCCTTCAGGTATTTGCCGCAAGCTGCGGACGCGCAGGGCTAGACCGCCCTCCCCTGCTCCGCCAGCGCCTCCTGCACCAGGGGGTGCAAGTTCTCTCCGTGGTGCTCCACCTGCCAGGCCATCAGCTCAATACGCATGGCCGGCGTCCAGAAGCTCTGCAGGTGGGTACGGACCCCCTTCACCGCCTGGTCCTTGTCCGGTTCGGTGGCGAAGAACTGGGCGATCTGGTTGGCCATCTTGATCAGGTTGTCGGTGCTCATCGGCGTACCTCGGCTTTCTCGGTCCTGCGGCGCTCCTTGAGCAGGCGCCGCTGTTCGTCACTGAACTCCTGATAGCGTTTCTGCCATTCGGAAGGCTGGTAGACCCGCGTGACCTCCACTGCAGTGACCTTGTATTCCGGGCAGTTGGTGGCCCAGTCGGAGTTGTCGGTGGTAATCACGTTGGCCCCCGATTCGGGGAAGTGGAAGGTGGTGTACACCACCCCCGGCGCGACCCGCTCGCTGACCCGGGCGCGCAGCACCGTCTGCCCCGCACGACTGCCCACACCCACCCAGTCACCTTCGTGAATGCCACGGCTCTCCGCGTCAGTCGGATGGATTTCCAGGCGGTCCTCCTCGTGCCAGGCGACGTTGTCGGTACGCCGCGTCTGGGCGCCGACGTTGTACTGGCTGAGGATGCGCCCGGTGGTCAGCAGCAGCGGGTAGCGGTTGTTGACCTTCTCCTCGGTGGGCACGTAGCCGGTGAGCATGAAACGTCCCTTGCCACGCACGAACGCGTCGATGTGCATGGTCGGCGTGCCATCCGGGGCGGCCTCGTTGCACGGCCATTGCAGACTGCCATGGCGGTCCAGTTGGGCGTAGCTGACCTTGGTGAAGGTCGGCGTCAGGCGGGCGATCTCGTCCATGATCTCGGACGGATGCTTGTAGTCCATCTTGTAGCCCAGGGCGTTGGCCAAGGCGACGGTGGCTTCCCAGTCAGCCTTGCCGCCCAGCGGGTCCATCACCTTGCGCACGCGGGAGATGCGCCGCTCGGCGTTGGTGAAGGTGCCGTCCTTCTCCAGGAACGAGCTGCCCGGCAGGAACACATGGGCGAACTTGGCGGTTTCGTTGAGGAAGATGTCCTGCACCACCACGCATTCCATCGCCGACAAAGCGGCGGTGACGTGCTGGGTGTTGGGGTCGCTCTGGGCGATGTCCTCACCCTGGCAGTAGAGCGCCTTGAAGGTGCCACCGAGGGCCGCCTCGAACATGTTGGGGATGCGCAGACCCGGATCGGGCTGCAGCGTCACCCCCCAGGCCTGCTCGAACTGGGCGCGTACCGTGTCGTTGGAGACATGGCGGTAGCCCGGCAATTCATGCGGGAAGGAGCCCATGTCGCAGGAGCCCTGGACGTTGTTCTGCCCGCGCAGCGGGTTCACGCCGACACCTTCGCGGCCGATATTGCCGGTGGCCATGGCGAGGTTGGCGATGCCCATCACGGCGGTACTGCCCTGACTGTGCTCGGTGACGCCCAGGCCGTAGTAGATCGCCGCATTGCCGCCGGTAGCGTAGAGACGGGCAGCGGCGCGGATATCGTCAGGCGACACACCGCAGATCGGCCCCATGGCCTCCGGCGAGTTCTCCGGATTGCCGACGAAGTCGCGCCAGCGGGCGAAGTCCGCCGGTTCGCAGCGCGCGTCGACGAAGTCCTGCTTGACCAGTCCTTCGGTGACGATCACATGGGCCAGGGCGTTGAGCATGGCGACGTTTGTGCCCGGTCGCAGCGCCAGGTGCAGCTCAGCGCGAGCGTGGGGGGAATCCACCAGGTCGATGCGGCGCGGGTCGATGACGATCAGTCGCGCGCCCTGGCGCAGGCGACGCTTGAGCTGGGAGCCGAACACCGGATGGGCGTCCGTGGGGTTAGCGCCGATCACCAGGACCACATCGGCCTGCATCACCGAGTCGAAGCTCTGGGTGCCGGCGGACTCGCCCAGAGTCTGCTTGAGCCCGTAGCCGGTGGGCGAGTGACAGACACGGGCGCAGGTGTCGACGTTGTTGTTGCCGAACCCGGCGCGCACCAGCTTCTGCACCAGGTAGGTCTCTTCGTTGGTGCAGCGACTGGAGGTGATGCCACCAATGGAATCACGCCCGTACTTGAGCTGGATGCGACGGAACTCGCTGGCCGCGTAGGTCACCGCTTCGTCCCAGCTGACTTCCTGCCAGGGATCATCGATGTGCTTGCGGATCATCGGTTTGGTGATGCGGTCTGGGTGGGTGGCGTAGCCCCAGGCAAAGCGCCCCTTTACGCAGGAATGGCCGTGGTTGGCCTGACCGTTCTTGTCCGGGACCATACGCACCAGCTGGTCGCCCTTCATTTCGGCTTTGAACGAGCAGCCGACGCCGCAATAGGCGCAGGTCGTGATGACGCTGCGCTCCGGCTGGCCCATCTCCACCACGCTCTTTTCCATCAGCGTGGCGGTTGGGCAGGCCTGCACGCAGGCGCCGCAGGACACGCATTCGGAGTCGAGGAAGTTGTCGCCGCCGGCCGCTGCCACGCGGGACTCGAAGCCGCGTCCGCTGATGGTCAGGGCGAAGGTGCCCTGGGTTTCCTCGCAGGCGCGTACGCAGCGGTTGCAGACGATGCACTTGCTCGGGTCGTAGTCGAAATAGGGGTTGGAGACGTCTTTCTGCTCGTCCAGGTGATTGGCACCGTCGTAGCCGTAGCGCACTTCGCGCAGGCCCACCTGACCGGCGACCGTCTGCAGCTCGCAGTTGCCGTTGGCCGAGCAGGTCAGGCAGTCCAGCGGGTGATCGGAGATGTACAGCTCCATCACGTTGCGCCGCAGGGTGGCGAGCTTGGGCGTCTGGGTGTGGACGACCATGCCCTCCGTTACAGGCGTGGTGCAGGACGCCGGGTAACCACGCATGCCGTCGATTTCCACCAGGCACATGCGGCAGGAGCCGAAGGCTTCCAGGCTGTCGGTGGCGCACAGTTTGGGAATGGTGGTGCCGAGCAGCGCGGCGGCACGCATCACTGAGGTGCCGGCGGGCACGCTGATCTCACGACCGTCGATGCTCAGGCTGACCTGCACCTCGCTTTCACGGGCTGGGGTGCCGAGGTCGATATCGCTGGCGGGATCGAAGATATTGATCATTGGTCGGCCTCCACGGGCTCAAGACCGAAGTCGGCAGGGAAGTGCTTGAGCGCGCTGGTCACCGGGAAGGCGGTCATGCCACCCAGGGCGCAGAGCGAACCGTACGTCATGGTGTCGCAGAGGTCCTTGAGCAGCAGGGCCTGCTCCTCGCGAGCGGTGATGTCCGTAGCGGCGATCAGCCGGTCCACCACTTCCACACCACGGGTCGAGCCGATGCGGCATGGCGTGCACTTGCCGCAGGATTCCTCGGCGCAGAACTCCAGGGCGAAGCGGGCCATATGGGCCATGTCCAGCGTGTCGTCGGCGACCACTACGCCACCGTGACCGAGCATCGCGCCCATGGCGGCGAAGGCCTCGTAGTCCAACGGTGTGTCGAATTGCCACGGCGGCACCCAAGCGCCCAGCGGGCCGCCCACCTGGGCGGCCTTCAGCGGGCGGCCACTGGCAGTACCGGCGCCATAGCCTTCCACCAGCTCACGCAGGGTCAGCCCGAAGGCGCGCTCGACCAGGCCGCCGTGGCGAACGTTGCCAGCCAGCTGGAAGGGCATGGTGCCCAGCGAACGGCCCATGCCGAAGTCACGATAGAACTGCGCGCCTTGGGCCAGGATAACCGGCACCGAGGCCAGGGTGAGCACGTTGTGCACCAGCGTCGGCAGGCCGAACAGGCCCTCCAGCGCCGGCAGCGGCGGCTTGGCACGGACCACGCCGCGCTTGCCTTCGAGGGAATCCAGGAGTGCGGTTTCCTCGCCGCAGATATAGGCACCGGCGCCGACCCGCACTTCCAGGTCGAAGGCACGGCCACTGCCGCCGACGTTGGCGCCGAGGTAACCGGCTTCGCGGGCGATTTCGATGGCTGCGCGCAGGGTTTCGACCGATTGCGGGTACTCGGAGCGAACGTAGATGTAGCCCATGGTTGCACCGACGGCGAGGCCGGCGATGGCCATGCCCTCGATCACCAGGAAGGGATCGCCTTCCATCAGCATGCGGTCGGCGAAGGTGCCGGAGTCGCCTTCGTCGGCGTTGCAGACCACGTATTTCTGTGCGGCGGCGGCGCCACGCACGGTGCGCCACTTGATGCCTGCCGGGAAGGCTGCGCCGCCCCGACCACGCAGGCCGGAATCCAGCACGGCAGTGACGATGTCATCGCCGCTCAAACCAATCGCGCGCGCCAGCCCTTCGAAACCGCCGTGGGCACGGTAGTCATCCAGGGATAGCGGCCGGGTGATGCCGGCGCGGGCGAACAGCAGCCGTTGCTGGCTCTTCAGGTATGGCAGTTCCTCCACCGGCCCCAGGGCCAGCGGATGGGTGCTGGCATCGCCCTGCAGGGCGTCCAGCAGGGAAGGAACGTCCTCCGGCGCAACCGGGCCGAAGCCCAGGCGACCTTCGGCGCTTTCCAGCTCCAGCAGCGGCTCCAGCCAATAGAGGCCACGGGAGCTGGTGCGGTGCAGTTCGATCGGCAGCTGCCGGCACTCGGCTTCGCGGGCCACGGCCTCGGCCAGCTCGTCGGCACCTACGGCACGGGCCACGGAATCACAGGGGATGCACAGCCTCAGCATGAGCTGTCCTCCAGGCACCCGTTCACCAGGGAGCGCAAGCGCTCGGGGGTGAGTCGCGCATGCAATTGACCGTCCAGCTCAAGGGCCGGCGAGCAAGCGCAGGCCCCAAGGCAATAAACCGGCCGAAGGCTTATCCGCCCGTCGGCACTGGTGCCATGGTCGTCCAGCTCCAGGTGCTCGCGCAGCTGCGCAGCCAGGCGCTCGGCGCCCATGCTCTGGCAAGACTCGGCGCGGCACAGGCGCAGGATATGGCGCGCCGGCGGCGTGGTACGGAAGTCGTGGTAGAAACTGACCACTCCGCGCACCTCGGCCAGGCTGAGGTTGAGGGCGTGGGCGATTTCGGCAATGGCGACGTCGGGAATGTACCCGGCGCCTTCCTGGATGGCGTGGAGGATCGGCAGCAGGGCACCGGGGGTGTCCTTCTCGCGCTCCAGCACGCTGTGGATCAGGGGCAGGTGAAGCGTCTCATCAGGCATACAGCGTTCCTCTGCTTCACGAACGACAGGCTGAAACCGGTCGTCCGGAGGTCTCGGCTGCGACTCACCCACCACGTCACGGAGGCGTGGCCTTGCTGGTGGCCGTCCCTGCATCCCGGCCGGGCGTCTACGCGCACTAGCCCGGGGCATTCGGGGAGCTTGCCATCCCCGCCGTTCAGAAATTGCACCCCAACGACCCTTCGCGTCCTGAAACCGACCTTGGCTGACGGGTGGGGAAAATTGAACGCTCGTTCCTTCTTTATAGGTGCTTCGGACAGAAGATTGGCGAGGGGCGGACCTGCGGTTGCCGCGGGATTACCTGTGGGCTCGCCCAGCCCCATGGAATGCGCCCCTTCCGAACCCGGCTTGCCCATTCGCGACCGGCTTGACGCTTTCGGCAATACCCCGGTCGCTTTTGCGCGATAGCGCCGAATCCCCCGGGGATATGCTCCCCCCAAAGCGCCGGCAGAAGATTCGGCGCATGGATAACAGGGGACAGCCTGATGAGCCCAGCCGAACTGCACGCCGACAGCATCGTCATCGATGGTCTGATCATCGCCAAGTGGAACCGTGAACTCTTCGAAGACATGCGCAAAGGCGGTCTGACCGCGGCCAACTGCACCGTGTCGGTCTGGGAAGGCTTCCAGGCGACGGTGAACAACATCGCCGCCAGCAGCAAGCTGATCCGCGAGAACAGCGACCTGGTGATCCCCGTGCGCACCACCGCCGACATCCGCAAGGCCAAGGAGCAGGGCAAGACCGGCATCCTCTTCGGTTTTCAGAATGCCCACGCATTCGAAGACCAGATCGGCTACGTGGAAGTGTTCAAGCAGCTCGGCGTGGGCATCGTGCAGATGTGCTACAACACCCAGAACCTGGTCGGCACCGGATGCTACGAGCGTGACGGCGGCCTGTCCGGCTTCGGTCGCGAGATCGTCGCCGAGATGAACCGCGTCGGTGTCATGTGTGACCTCTCCCACGTGGGCTCCAAGACCTCCGAGGAAGTGATCCTCGAATCGAAGAAGCCGGTCTGCTACTCCCACTGCCTGCCGTCAGGCCTGAAAGAACACCCGCGCAACAAGTCCGATGAAGAACTGAAGTTCATCGCCGACCACGGCGGCTTCGTCGGTGTGACCATGTTCGCCCCCTTCCTCGCCAAGGGCATCGACTCGACCATCGACGACTACGCCGAAGCCATCGAGTACGTGATGAACATCGTGGGCGAAGACGCCATCGGCATCGGCACCGACTTCACCCAGGGCCATGGCCAGGACTTCTTCGAGTGGCTGACCCACGACAAGGGTTACGCCCGCCGCCTGACCAACTTCGGGAAGATCGTCAACCCGCTGGGCATCCGCACCGTGGGCGAGTTCCCCAACCTCACCGAGACCCTCCTTAAACGCGGCATGCCCGAGCGCGTGGTGCGCAAGGTCATGGGCGAGAACTGGGTACGTGTGCTCAAGGACGTCTGGGGCGAATAACGCCGACCCGAACCGGACACGACCGTAGGGTGGATGACGCTCTGTTCATCCACCGGTCACCGCCCGGTGCCTCACCTCTGCGGTGGATGGATAAAGCGCCAGCTACGCGCCCCGATCCACCCGACACCCAACCTGAATTCGGAGTTATCCACATGGCCAAACACGCCCCTGAAATGCCCATCGAAGTCGACAGCGAAACCGGCGTCTGGACCACCGACGCCCTGCCCATGCTGTATGTGCCGCGCCACTTCTTCGTGAATAACCACATGGGCATCGAAGCCGAGCTGGGCCCGGAGCGTTACGCCGAGATCCTCTACAAGGCCGGCTACAAGTCCGCCTGGCACTGGTGCGAAAAAGAAGCCGAGTGCCATGGCCTGGAAGGTGTCGCGGTGTTCGAGCACTACATGAAGCGCCTGTCCCAACGCGGCTGGGGCCTGTTCCAGATCGAATCCATCGACCTGGACAAGGGCACCGCCCAGGTACGCCTGAAGCACTCCGCCTTCGTCTACGTCTACGGCAAGGTCGGCCGCAAGGTCGACTACATGTTCACCGGCTGGTTCGCCGGCGCCATGGACCAGATTCTCCAGGCCCGCGGCAGCAGCGTGCGCACCGTCGCCGAGCAGCTGTACAGCGGCTCGGAAGAAGGCCACGACGACGGCCTGTTCATCGTCAAACCTCTGTAAGGCGAGGCTCGGGAAATGGCATTCGAAGCAATGTTCCAGCCGATCCAGATCGGCAAACTCACCATCCGCAACCGTGTGCTGTCCACCGCCCACGCCGAGGTTTATGCCACCGATGGCGGCATGACCACCGACCGTTACGTGAAGTACTACGAAGAGAAGGCCAAGGGCGGCATCGGCCTGGCCATCTGCGGCGGTTCCTCGGTGGTGGCCATCGACAGCCCGCAGGAGTGGTGGAGCTCGGTGAACCTGTCCACCGACCGCATCATCCCGCACTTCCAGAATCTGGCCGACGCCATGCACAAGCACGGCGCCAAGATCATGATCCAGATTACCCACATGGGCCGCCGCTCCCGCTGGGACGGCTTCAACTGGCCGACCCTGATGTCGCCCTCCGGCGTCCGCGAGCCGGTACACCGGGCCACCTGCAAGACCATCGAGGTCGAAGAAATCTGGCGGGTGATCGGCAACTACGCTCAGGCCGCGCGTCGGGCGAAGGAAGGCGGCCTGGACGGCGTGGAATTGTCCGCCGTGCACCAGCACATGATCGACCAGTTCTGGAGCCCGCGCGTCAACAAGCGTACCGACGAGTGGGGCGGCACCTTCGAAGGCCGGATGAAGTTCGGCCTGGAGGTGCTCAAGGCCGTGCGCGCCGAAGTGGGCGACGACTTCTGCGTCGGCATGCGTATCTGCGGTGACGAATTCCACCCGGACGGCCTGTCCCACGAGGACATGAAGCAGATCGCCAAGTATTACAGCGACACTGGCATGCTCGACTTCATCGGCGTGGTCGGCTCGGGTTGCGATACCCACAACACCCTGGCCAACGTGATCCCCAACATGAGCTTCCCGCCGGAGCCCTTCCTGCACCTGGCGGCGGGTATCAAGGAAGTGGTCAACGTGCCGGTACTGCACGCGCAGAACATCAAGGACCCGAACCAGGCCACCCGTATCCTCGAAGGCGGCTACGTGGACATGGTCGGCATGACCCGCGCGCACATCGCCGACCCGCACCTGATCGCCAAGATCAAGATGGGCCAGGTCGACCAGATCAAGCAGTGCGTCGGCGCCAACTACTGCATCGACCGCCAGTACCAGGGCCTGGACGTGCTGTGCATTCAGAACGCCGCGACCTCCCGTGAATACATGGGCGTGCCGCACATCATCGAGAAGACCACCGGCGTGAAGCGCAAGGTAGTGGTCGTCGGTGGTGGCCCAGCTGGCATGGAGGCGGCCCGCGTGGCGGCCGAGCGCGGCCACGACGTCACCCTGTTCGAGAAGAAGGACCAACTTGGCGGCCAGATCACCACTGCCTCCAAAGCACCGCAGCGCGACCAGATCGCAGGCATCACCCGCTGGTACCAGTTGGAACTGGCGCGCCTGGGGATCGACCTGCGCCTGGGCACCGCGGCCGACCCGGACACCATCCTCGACGTGCGCCCGGACATCGTCGTCCTGGCCAACGGTGGTCATCCGTTCATCGAGCAGAACGAGCACTGGGGGGCTGCAGAAGGCCTGGTGGTCAGCAGCTGGGACATCCTCGATGGCACCGTGGCACCGGGCAAGAACGTGCTGGTATACGACACCATCTGCGAGTTCGGCGGCATGTCGGTCGCGGACTTCCTGGCCGACAAGGGCGCCCAGGTTGAGATCGTCACCGACGACATCAAGCCAGGCATCGCCGTGGGCGGGACCTCCTTCCCGACCTACTACCGCAGCATGTACCCCAAGGAAGTGATCATGACCGGCGACCTGATGCTGGAGAAGGTCTACCGCGAGGGCGACAAGCTGGTGGCTGTGCTGGAGAACGAGTACACCGGCGCCAAGGAAGAGCGCGTGGTCGACCAGGTCGTCATCGAGAACGGCGTACGGCCGGACGAGGGCCTGTACTACGCACTCAAGCAGGGCTCGCGCAACAAGGGCCAGATCGACGTCGAGGCGCTGTTCGCCATCAAGCCGCAGCCCTGCCTGAGCCAGCCCGGCGACGGCTACCTGCTGTTCCGCATCGGTGACTGCGTGGCCCAGCGCAACACCCACGCGGCGATCTACGACGCTTTGCGTCTGTGCAAGGACTTCTAAGCGCACACACGGACGGCCCCCTCTCCCGCTTGCGGGAGAGGGCGGGGGGAGAGGGCAAGGCGGCGACTCAAGCGTTTCCGGCATCCCCCTCTCCCTAACCCTCTCCCTCAGGGAGAGGGGACTGGTTCGGAGCACCCCTTTCGGTCCCTGCAAGGAGACCAACAATGCTGAACACCCTTCTTCCCATCCTGCTCTTCGCTGCCCTGGCACTCGCCGTGCTGGGTGCCGCGAAGCGCTTCTTCATGTGGCGCCGGGGCCGACCGTCTAAGGTCGACTGGATCGGCGGCCTCATGGCCATGCCGCGCCGCTACCTGGTGGACCTGCACCACGTGGTCGAGCGCGACAAGTACATGTCCAAGACCCACGTCGCCACGGCTGGCGGCTTCGTGCTGTCGGCCCTGCTGGCGATCGTCGTGCACGGCTTCGGCCTGCATAACCGCATCCTCGGCTTCGCCCTGCTCGCCGCCACCGTGCTGATGTTCGTTGGCGCGCTGTTCGTCGCCAAGCGTCGGCGCAACCCGCCGGCGCGGCTGTCGAAAGGCCCGTGGATGCGCCTGCCGAAGAGCTTGCTGATGTTTTCGGCGAGCTTCTTCATCGCCACCCTGCCGGTGGCCGGCATCCTGCCGGAAGGCTTCGGCGGCTGGTTCCTCGCTGGCATCCTGGCCATCGGCGTGGCCTGGGGCGTGTCCGAGCTGTTCTTCGGCATGACCTGGGGCGGCCCGATGAAGCACGCCTTCGCCGGTGCCCTGCACCTGGCCTGGCACCGTCGCGCCGAACGCTTCGGCGGTGGGCGCTCCACGGGTCTCAAGGCACTGGACCTGGCCGATCCGAATGCCCCGCTGGGCGTGGAAAAGCCCACCGATTTCACCTGGAACCAACTGCTCGGCTTCGATGCCTGCGTGCAGTGCGGCAAGTGTGAGGCGGTATGCCCGGCGTTCGCCGCCGGCCAGCCACTGAACCCGAAGAAACTGATCCAGGACATGGTCATCGGCCTCGCCGGTGGCAACGACGCCAAGTTCGCTGGCAGCCCCTATCCAGGCATCCCGCTGGGCGAACACAGCGGCGGCCCGCATCAGCCGATCGTGTCCCTGCAAGGCAAGGCACTGGTATCCGCCGAGACCCTCTGGTCCTGCACCACCTGCCGGGCTTGCGTCGAGGAATGCCCGATGATGATCGAGCACGTCGACGCCATCGTCGACATGCGCCGCCACCTCACCCTGGAGAAGGGCGCGACCCCGAACAAGGGCGCCGAGGTGCTGGAGAACCTGATCGCCACCGACAACCCTGGCGGCTTCGCGCCTGGCGGTCGCCTGAACTGGGCCGCCGACCTGAACCTGCCGCTGATGAGTGAGAAGAAACAGGCCGAGGTGTTGTTCTGGGTCGGCGATGGTGCCTTCGATATGCGCAACCAGCGCACCCTGCGCGCCTTCGTCAAAGTACTGAAAGCCGCCAACGTCGATTTCGCCGTGCTCGGCCTGGAAGAACGTGACAGCGGTGACGTGGCCCGTCGCCTGGGTGATGAAGCCACCTTCCAGCAACTGGCCAAGCGCAACATTGCCACGCTGAACCAGTACCGCTTCAAAAAGATCGTGTCCTGCGACCCGCACAGCTTCCATGTACTGAAGAACGAGTACGGCGCCCTGGGCGGTCAGTACGAGGTCCAGCATCACAGCACCTACATCGACGAGCTGATGCAGCGCGGCAGCCTCAATCTTGGCCAGCACAAGGGCGGCAGCGTGACCTACCACGACCCTTGCTACCTGGGCCGCTACAACGGCGAGTACGAGGCGCCGCGCAACGTGCTCAAGGCCATCGGTATCGAAGTGAAGGAAATGCAGCGCTCCGGTTTCCGCTCACGCTGCTGCGGCGGTGGCGGTGGCGCGCCGATCACCGACATTCCCGGGAAGCAGCGGATTCCGGACATGCGCATGGTGGACATCAAGGAAACCGGCGCCGAACTGGTGGCCGTGGGTTGCCCGCAGTGCACCGCGATGCTCGAAGGTGTTGTGGCGCCGCGTCCGGAGATCAAGGACATCGCCGAACTGGTGGCAGATGTACTGATCGAGACAACGGTGGAAGCAAAAAAGCCGTCGGCGGCTAAAGCTGCCGTGGAGGTGGCGTGATGGTACGCACAGCACCAGCAGCAGGTGTAGGCGCGAGCTTGCTCGCGAACCGGCACCGCGCCGACGTCACCCCCTTCGCGAGCAAGCTCGCTCCTACGATGCATACCCACTCGCCATTGGAGGTCCGCCCATGAGCGACATCATCCGCCGCGACCCGCGTGCCGAGTGGATCGCCCGCAACCGCCTGCACCCGCTGCATGCCGCCATGCAGCAGCAGGGGCAGACGAGCTGGATGGGCCCCAACGGCGTCATCCGCAAGAATCCACATGCGATCGCCGCCGGCTTCATAGGCCCCAATGGCCTGAAACGGATCGACCGCAGCGGCGCCCAGCAGGGCACCGCTGGCAAGCGCAGCGCTACAACCGAAGTGGTGCAGCTGCCGCTGCATGTAGTCGAGCAACCGGCCTTCCACATCTGCGTGGTACCGGACATGGTCGGTGGCCGACTCTCCAGCCACGACAAAGACCTGCTGGGCCTGGCCAACAAGCTGGCCGGTAGCGAAGGCGTGGTGGTTGCCGTGCTCTTCGGCGAAGACAAGGAGGCCGCCTTCGACACCGCCGGCGTCGACCGCGTCCTGCGCATCGAGGGCGAGGCCTTTGACGGTTATGCTCCCGAAGCGCGCGTGCTGGCCTTGAGCGCCGTGGAAAGCCAGCTCGCCCCGCGTCACTGGTTGCTGCCCGACAGCCGCACCGGCGGCGGAGAATTGGGCCGCCGGCTGGCCGCCAAGCTTGGCGAGCGCCCGGCCACTCGCGTCTGGCAAGTCGCCAATGAGCAAGCTATCGGCCGCGCCGGTGCCGGCCGCGAAGACCTGGTGCGCGCTGTACCGCGCCTGATCCTTGCCGCTGCCGAATGCGCCGAGCCGGTCAGCGAAACCCGCCATGAAGCCCGTCCGCTGGAACTGGCCACGAACATCGCCCACAGCCTGGCGCGCATCGAAGACCTCGGCCCGGTGGCCGTGGACCCGGCGCAGATTCCCATGGCCGAGGCGGAGTTCATCCTCTCCGGTGGCAACGGGGTCAAGGATTGGCAGCTGTTCCACGAGGCCGCCGTGGCCCTCGGCGCTACCGAAGGTGCCTCCCGCGTGGCGGTGGACGACGGCTTCATGCCGCGCAACCGCCAGGTGGGCGCCACCGGTACCTGGGTCACCGCGCGGGTCTACCTGGCCGTCGGTATCTCCGGCGCCATCCAGCACCTGCAGGGCATTGGTGCCTGCGACAAAGTGGTGGCGGTGAACATGGACCCGGGCTGCGACATGATCAAACGCGCCGACCTCTCGGTGATCGGCGACTCCGGTGCCGTTCTTGCCGCCCTGATCCAACTGGCCACCGAATACCGTCAGGGAGGGGCACGCGATGCCGCATGACGCACTGAAGATCGTCAGCCTGGTCTCCATCGGCGCGCACCCGACCTCGGGCCGCGCACGCCGCGCCGACCAGGACGCCCGCGCCGTGGAGCTCGGCCTGCGCCTGGCCGGCCCGCGTCTGCGCGTGGTCCACGCCGGCAATCCGCATGAGGAAGCCCTGCGTGCTTACCTGGGCATGGGCCTGGATGACCTCATCGTCCTCGAGCAGAGTGCGCAGGACGACGCCCTGCCGCCGCTGGGCGACTTCCTCCGCGAGAGCGGCGCCCAGCTCGTTCTCACGGGAAGCCAGGCGGAAACCGGCGAAGGCTCAGGGATGCTGCCCTACCTGCTGGCAGAACGCCTGGGCTGGCCACTGGTGGTGGGCCTGGCCGAAGTGGAAAAAGTTGATAACGGCGTGGCCCAGGTGCTGCAAGCCCTGCCCCGCGGCCAGCGTCGCCGGCTGAAGGTGCGCCTGCCCTTCGTCGCCAGCGTCGACAACGCCGCCCCTACCGCACGCCAGAGCGCATTCGGCCCTGCCCGTCGCGGTCGTATCGAGGCCGAGGACGTGGAGCTGGTGGAGGATGTATTGTTCGCCGAGGCCCAGCTGCAACCGGCCCGCCCACGGCCCAAACGGCTCAAGGTGATCAAGGCCAAAACCGGCGCCGAGCGGATGAAGGCGGCCACTGCCAAGGCATCCGGTGGCGGCGGCCAGGTTCTCAAGGACGTCTCGCCGCAAGCCGGGGCCGAAGCTATCTTCAAACTGTTGCTGGAAGAAGGCGTGCTGCGCTGACCGCGCGGCACCATTTGGGAGGAATAGCGCGATGATGCATGCCGATCTGATCGACCAGGAAGATTTTCGAGAGCGCCTGGTGGCGCTGGGTATCAGCATCCCGCCGGGGGTCACTGCCGAGCAGGCCTGCGAACAGGCCGTGAGCGGCCTTAGCCCGGAGCGCGCCTTGGCCCTGCGGCGCCTGGTGGAAGAGCTGCTCGGTGGCAGCGCCACCCTGCTGCCCAATGTGCGCGAAGCCATTTCGCGCACCCTGCTGCCGGCCCTGGTGCCGCGCTGAGAGCCGATACACCGGAAACGAGAAAGGGCGCCATAGGCGCCCTTTTTCGTGGGAGCGAAAACACTCGAACTTTGTAGGTGCCAATTCATTTGCCAAGGGCAGCGAAGCTGCCCCCATTCAAGCTCAGAAGGGCGGACCTGCGGCCCGCTGGGCGAATAAATCCGCCCCTACAGGCAATCCATTGCAAATCGCAGATCATTCGCCCAGGTGCGCCGCTCAGACCACCCGCACGCTGGCGAAGGTCGACTCACCCTGGGCGCGGCTCAGGGCCACGCCCGCGGTGGAAGGATTGCGCACCAGTTCGTCCGGCACCGGCATCAGCGCCACCACGTTGGCATTCTGGCCGGCGCGCTCGTCACGCGGCGGGATGCCGAAGTACTCGCGGTAGCACTTGGAGAAGTGCGGAGTCGAAACGAAGCCGCACACCGAGGCCACCTCGATGATGGACATCGCGGTCTGCTTCAGCAGTTGGCGTGCACGGATCAGGCGCAGCTTGAGGTAGTAACGCGACGGCGAGCAGTGCAGGTACTTCTGGAACAGACGCTCCAGCTGGCGGCGCGAGACATCGACGTAGCAGGCCAGCTCGTCGAGGTCGATGGGTTCTTCCAGGTTGGCCTCCATCAACGCGACGATTTCCTGCAGCTTCGGCTGGTTGGTGCCCAGCATGTGCTTGAGCGGCACGCGCTGGTGATCCTGCTCGTTGCGGATGCGCTCGTAGATAAACATCTCCGAGATGGCTGCAGCCAGTTCGCGGCCGTGCTCGCGGGCGATCAGGTGCAGCATCATGTCCATCGGCGCAGTGCCGCCGGACGAGGTGTAGCGGTTACGGTCGATGGAGAACAAGCGCGTGCTGATGCCAGCACGGGGGAAGGCTTCCTGCATCGCGGCCAGGCACTCCCAGTGCACGCTGCACTCGAAGCCGTCGAGCAGACCGGCCTTGGCCAGCGCCCAGCTGCCGGTACATACGGCGCCCAGTTGGCGACCCTGGCGGGCCTGCACCTGCAACCAGTGCGTATGTTCGCGGCTGACGCTGTGCTGAATGTCGACACCGCCACAGACGATCACGGCGTCCAGGGCCGGTGCGTTATCCAGGCCACTGTCAGGGGTGATCTGCAGGCCGTCGCTGGCACTGACGGGGCGTCCGTCCTGGCTGAGGGTGTACCAGCGGTAGAGTTCACGACCGGAGAGGTGGTTGGCCATGCGCAGCGGTTCTACCGCGGACGCCAGGGAAATCAGGGTGAAGTTGTCCAGCAGCAGGAAACCGATGGACTGGGGAACACGGTTCTGGGGTTGAGCCCCTTGGTTGAACTGTGACATCAGTGAAACCCTCAGGCTAGGCAAGGAGCGGAGCCCCGTTTCGAGGCTTTTTCTTATGGCCTGGTACTGCGAAACCAGGGAATACCAAATATAGGCAAAGGCCGTGCCTAACTTGATTGATCATTCAATTAAAAACAGTTGAATGCATCCAAGGCCCGTGCCAGTGGGCCTAGGCGAGAGCGACAGAAGTTTTCTGTTTGCGACCGCCAGAGCCCGCGCTTGCTGGGCCCTGGGGACTTAGGTAGCACTGATGGTGCAGGCGGATGTCACCCCGTGCCGCAGGCCACACCTTCAGTAACAGACGAACGGTTCCTACAGTGACTATCGAGTCACACCACCGTTCGGCGCATTGCGCACCATCGCGGGGCGGTGACGGAGTCGCCGGGCAATGACAGGTCAGCACTCGATGGCGCTGACCGCCAGACCGCCGCGGGAGGTTTCCTTGTACTTGTCGTGCATGTCGGCGCCGGTGTCGCGCATGGTGCGGATCACCCGGTCCAGCGAGATGAAGTGCTCGCCGTCGCCGCGCAGTGCCATCTGCGCCGCGTTGATCGCCTTCACCGCAGCAATCGCGTTGCGCTCGATGCACGGCACCTGCACCAGCCCGCCCACCGGGTCGCAGGTCAGCCCCAGGTTGTGCTCCAGACCGATCTCCGCCGCGTTCTCCAGCTGCGCCGGCGTCGCTCCCAGCACTTCCGCCAGGCCCGCCGCCGCCATCGCGCACGCCGAACCGACTTCACCCTGGCAACCGACTTCGGCACCGGAGATCGAGGCGTTCTTCTTGCACAGGATGCCGACGGCCGCCGCCCCGAGGAAGAAGTTCACCACGTCGTCTTCGCTGGCCTCGGGGTTGAAGCGCATGTAGTAGTGCAGCACCGCCGGGATGATCCCCGCCGCACCGTTGGTAGGCGCGGTGACCATGCGCCCGCCGGCGGCGTTTTCCTCGTTCACCGCCAGGGCGTAGAGGTTCACCCATTCCATCGCGCTCATGGTCGAGCCGATGACGTTGGGCTTGCCCAGCTCCTGCAGGCTGCGGTGCAGCTTGGCGGCGCGCCGGCGCACGTTCAGCCCGCCGGGCAGGATGCCTTCGTGGCCGAGGCCGTTGGTCACGCATTCCTGCATGGCGTCCCAGAGCTTCAGCAGCCCGGCGCGAATCTCCGCTTCGCTGCGCCAGGCCTTTTCGTTGGCCAGCATCAGTTCGGCAATGCGCAGGTTGTGCCGCTGGCACAGCTCCAGCAGTTCTTCGGCGCTGGAGAAGTCGTAGGGCAGTTCGGTGTGGTCCTGGTCCAGTTGCCCAGACTTGGCCTGGGCTTCGTCGACCACGAAACCGCCACCGATGGAGTAGTAGGTGTCGCGGTGCAGTTCACCGCCTTCGCCTTCGACGATCAGGGTCATGGCGTTGGGATGGTAGGGCAGGTTCTCGTCCAGCAGCAGCAGGTCGCGCGACCAGTCGAAGACCACCGGGTGGCTGCCGTCCAGCAGCAGTTCGCGGGACGCCTGCAGCGCTTCGATGCGCGGGGCGATCTGCTTGGGGTCGACGCGGTCCGGCCATTCGCCCATCAGCCCCACCAGGGTGGCGCGGTCGGTGCCGTGGCCAACGCCGGTGGCCGACAGCGAGCCATACAGGCGCACCTCGACCCGTCGCACCTGCTCCAGCAGGCCGCGCTCGCGCAGCGCCGTGGCGAACAGCGCCGCCGCCCGCATCGGGCCCACGGTGTGCGAGCTGGAAGGGCCGATACCGATCTTGAACAGGTCGAACACGCTGATAGCCA
>NZ_SSOK01000038.1:0-39467 GCF_029871195.1 Pseudomonas sp. BN415 | reverse complement strand
GAACGTAACAAACCGCACGTCAACGTCGGCACCATTGGTCACGTTGACCATGGCAAGACCACTCTGACTGCTGCGCTGACCAAGGTCTGCTCCGAGACTTGGGGCGGTTCCGCTCGTGCGTTCGACCAGATCGACAATGCGCCGGAAGAGAAGGCTCGCGGTATCACCATCAACACCTCCCACGTTGAGTACGATTCCGCCGTTCGTCACTACGCTCACGTTGACTGCCCCGGTCACGCTGACTATGTGAAGAACATGATCACCGGTGCTGCTCAGATGGACGGCGCGATCCTGGTTTGCTCTGCTGCTGACGGCCCCATGCCGCAGACTCGCGAGCACATCCTGCTGTCCCGTCAGGTAGGCGTTCCTTACATTGTCGTGTTCCTGAACAAGGCCGACATGGTTGACGACGCTGAGCTGCTGGAGCTGGTCGAAATGGAAGTTCGCGATCTGCTGAACACCTACGACTTCCCGGGCGACGACACTCCGATCGTGATCGGTTCCGCGCTGATGGCGCTGGAAGGCAAGGACGACAACGAAATCGGCGTTTCTGCCGTTCGTAAGCTGGTTGAAACCCTGGACTCCTACATTCCGGAGCCGGTGCGTGCCATCGACCAGCCGTTCCTGATGCCGATCGAAGACGTGTTCTCCATCTCCGGCCGCGGTACCGTGGTAACCGGTCGTGTTGAGCGCGGTATCGTCAAGGTGGGCGAGGAAATCGAGATCGTTGGTATCCGTCCGACCACCAAGACCACCTGCACCGGCGTGGAAATGTTCCGCAAGCTGCTCGACGAAGGTCGTGCTGGTGAGAACGTTGGCGCCCTGCTGCGCGGCACTAAGCGTGATGACGTAGAGCGTGGTCAGGTTCTGGCCAAGCCGGGTACCATCAAGCCGCACACTAAGTTTGAGTGCGAAGTGTACGTACTGTCCAAAGAAGAAGGTGGTCGTCACACTCCGTTCTTCAAGGGCTACCGTCCGCAGTTCTACTTCCGTACCACTGACGTGACCGGTAACTGCGAGCTGCCGGAAGGCGTAGAGATGGTAATGCCGGGCGACAACATCAAGATGGTTGTCACCCTGATCGCTCCGATCGCCATGGAAGACGGCCTGCGCTTCGCGATTCGCGAAGGTGGTCGTACCGTCGGCGCTGGCGTGGTTGCCAAGATCATCGAGTAATCGACGATCTCGCCTCAAAAGGAAGGGCCCCTCGGGGCCCTTTTCTTTTGGTTGGTCAAAAGTTGACACCCTCCCGGCGCATCCGTACAATCACGCCTCCTTTTAACGGGCGTAGTCCGTCCGTTGGGGATAGCAGAGATAGAGTCTGAGGTCAAAATGCAAAACCAACAAATCCGTATTCGGTTGAAGGCTTTTGACCATCGCCTGATCGATCAATCCACCCAGGAAATCGTGGAAACCGCGAAACGTACTGGTGCTCAGGTGCGTGGTCCTATTCCTCTGCCTACTCGCAAAGAGCGGTACACCGTTCTGATCTCCCCGCACGTCAACAAAGACGCGCGTGATCAGTACGAAATTCGTACCCACAAGCGTGTTCTGGACATCGTCCAGCCGACGGATAAAACCGTCGATGCGCTGATGAAGCTCGACCTTGCGGCAGGCGTGGAAGTGCAGATCAGCCTCGGCTAATAACCCTCGGGTTTTAGTCGTGTAACGCTCTGAAATGGGCGGCCATAGCGGGTGAAAGCCCCGTACACTCATGAGGTTTACAACATGACTATTGGTGTAGTCGGTCGTAAGTGCGGCATGACCCGCATTTTCACCGAAGAAGGTGTCTCCATTCCGGTTACGGTCATTGAGATCGAGCCGAATCGTGTGACCCAGTTCAAATCCGAAGAGAGCGATGGCTATCGCGCCGTACAGGTGACTGTCGGTGAGCGTCGTGCCTCTCGTGTGACCAAGGCGCAAGCCGGTCACTTCGCAAAGGCGAGCGTAGCTGCTGGTCGCGGTGTCTGGGAATTCCGCCTTGAAGAAGGTGAGTACCAGGCTGGCGATCAACTGACTGCCGAGCTTTTCCAGGCTGGCCAGTTGGTAGACGTTACCGGTCAGTCCAAGGGTAAAGGCTATGCCGGTACCATCAAGCGCTGGAATTTCCGTGGTCAAGACAATACCCACGGTAACTCCGTTTCCCACCGCGCCCCGGGTTCTATTGGCCAGTGCCAGACTCCTGGTCGTGTCTTCAAGGGCAAGAAGATGTCCGGTCACCTCGGTGCCGAGCGTGTGACTGTTCAGTCCCTGGAAGTTGTGCGTGTCGATGCAGAACGCAATCTGCTGCTGGTTAAGGGTGCCGTTCCTGGCGCTACCGGCGGTGATGTGGTTGTGCGTCCGGCAGCCAAGGCTCGCGGTTAAGAGGGGAAGCTGAGATGCAACTGAATGTAAATGGCGCTCAGGCTATCGAAGTCTCCGAGCGTACTTTTGGCGGTGAGTTCAACGAAACCCTGGTTCACCAGGCTGTTGTTGCCTACATGGCCGGTGGCCGTCAGGGTACTCGCGCGCAGAAGACCCGTTCCGAAGTTTCCGGTGGTGGCAAAAAGCCGTGGCGTCAGAAGGGCACCGGTCGTGCTCGTGCTGGCACCATTCGCAGCCCCATCTGGCGCTCCGGTGGCACTACCTTTGCTGCCAAGCCTCAGGATCACTCCCAGAAGCTCAACAAGAAGATGTACCGCGCGGCTCTGCGCTCCATCCTCGCTGAGCTGGTTCGTCAGGACCGTCTGATCGTGGTTGAGGACTTTGCTGTTGAGGCGCCGAAAACCAAGGCTCTGCTGGGCAAGCTGAATGGTCTGGGTCTGACCGACGTGCTGATCGTTTCCGAAGCCGTTGATCAGAATCTGTACCTGGCCGCTCGCAACCTGCCGCACGTTGATGTTCGTGACGTTCAGGGTTCCGACCCGGTCAGCCTGATCGCCTACGACAAGGTGCTTGTCACCGTGTCTGCCGTGAAGAAATTCGAGGAGCTGCTGGCATGAACCAGGAACGCGTATTCAAGGTGCTGGTTGGCCCGCACGTCTCCGAGAAGGCCACCATGCTGGCAGACAGCAAGGGCCAGTTCGTTTTCAAGGTTGCCACCGATGCAACCAAGCTGGAAATCAAGAAGGCCGTTGAAAGCCTGTTCAGCGTGAAAGTCGCTCGTGTCACCACCCTCAATGTGAAGGGCAAGACCAAGCGTACCGTTCGTGGTCTGGGCAAGCGTAACGACTGGAAGAAGGCGTACATCGCTCTTCAGCCGGGCCAAGATCTCGATTTCGCCAGCAGCGCTGAGTAAAGGGGTGCATCATGGCAATCGTTAAATGCAAGCCGACCTCCGCTGGCCGCCGTTTCGTGGTCAAGGTGGTCAATCAGGAGCTGCACAAAGGCGCTCCCTACGCACCGCTGGTCGAGAAAAAATCGAAGTCCGGTGGTCGTAACAACAACGGCCGCATCACCACTCGCCATATTGGTGGTGGTCACAAGCAGCACTACCGTCTGGTCGACTTCCGTCGCAACAAGGATGGCATTCCTGCCACCGTTGAGCGTATTGAATACGATCCGAACCGTACTGCTCACATCGCTCTGCTGAAGTACGCCGATGGTGAGCGTCGCTACATCATCGCACCGAAAGGTGTGAGCGCTGGTGACCAGCTGATCTCGGGCGTCAATGCACCGATCAAGGCCGGTAACACCCTGCCGCTGCGCAACATTCCGGTTGGTAGCACCGTTCACGGTATCGAACTCAAGCCTGGCAAGGGCGCGCAAATCGCTCGTTCCGCTGGTGCTTCCGTTCAGCTGGTTGCTCGTGAAGGCGCCTACGTAACCCTGCGTCTGCGCTCCGGCGAAATGCGTAAAGTCCTGGCTGAGTGCCGTGCGACCCTGGGCGAAGTCTCGAACTCCGAGCACAGCCTGCGTTCGCTGGGTAAAGCTGGTGCCAAGCGCTGGCGTGGTGTTCGTCCGACCGTTCGCGGCGTGGCGATGAACCCGGTAGACCACCCGCATGGTGGTGGTGAAGGTCGTACCTCTGGTGGCCGTCATCCGGTGTCTCCGTGGGGCTTCCCGACCAAGGGTGCGAAGACCCGCGCGAACAAGCGCACCGACAACATGATCGTCCGTCGCCGTAAATAACTGAGGATACGACAGTGCCGCGTTCTCTGAAAAAAGGTCCTTTTATCGATCTTCACCTACTGAAGAAGATCGAAGTGGCGGTGGAAAAGAACGATCGCAAGCCGGTGAAAACCTGGTCGCGTCGCTCCATCGTACTGCCGCAAATGGTCGGCCTGACCATTGCTGTTCATAACGGTCGTCAACACGTCCCGGTTCTCGTGAATGAGGACATGGTCGGCCACAAACTCGGCGAGTTCGCTGCTACCCGCACCTATCGCGGTCATGCTGCAGACAAGAAAGCCAAGCGTTAAGGGGTAAGGAACGATGGAAGTAGCCGCTAAGCTGTCGGGCGCTCGAATCTCCGCCCAGAAAGCCCGCTTGGTCGCCGACCAGATCCGCGGGAAGAAGGTGGGCGAAGCGCTCAACCTGTTGACTTTCAGCAGCAAGAAAGCCGCTGAAATCATGAAGAAAGTGCTGGAGTCGGCCGTGGCCAACGCTGAGCACAACGAAGGCGCAGACGTGGATGACCTGAAGGTTTCCACCGTTTTCGTCAACGAAGGGCGTTCGCTGAAGCGCATCATGCCGCGTGCCAAAGGCCGTGCTGATCGCATCGTCAAGCGGTCTTGCCATATCACTGTCAAGGTTGCGGACAAGTAACGGAGTCGATCAGATGGGTCAGAAAGTACATCCCACTGGCATTCGCCTGGGTATCGTCAAGGAGCACACCTCCGTTTGGTATGCAGATAAGCGCACTTATGCCGATTATCTGTTTGCTGACCTGAAGGTGCGCGAGTACCTCCAAGACAAACTAAAAAGCGCGTCCGTAAGCCGTATCGATATTCATCGTCCGGCTCAAACCGCACGCATCACCATCCACACCGCTCGTCCCGGCATCGTGATCGGCAAGAAAGGTGAAGATGTTGAGAAGCTGCGTCAGGACCTGACCAAGCAAATGGGTGTGCCTGTGCACATCAACATCGAAGAGATCCGCAAGCCGGAGCTCGACGGTATGCTGGTTGCGCAGAGCGTAGCTCAGCAGCTGGAGCGTCGTGTGATGTTCCGTCGCGCCATGAAGCGCGCTGTACAGAACGCCATGCGTATTGGTGCCAAGGGCATCAAGATTCAGGTGAGTGGTCGTCTCGGTGGTGCTGAAATCGCCCGTACCGAGTGGTATCGCGAAGGTCGTGTGCCCCTGCACACCCTGCGCGCCGATATCGATTACGCAACCTATGAAGCGCACACCACCTACGGTGTGATCGGTGTGAAGGTTTGGATCTTCAAGGGTGAGGTCATTGGTGGCCGCCAGGAAGAGCTGAAGCCGGTAGCGCCCGCTCCTCGTAAAAAAGCTGCTAAGTAAGGGGTACGCCAAATGCTGCAACCAAAGCGTACGAAGTTCCGCAAGCAGATGACTGGCCACAACCGTGGTCTGGCTCAGCGCGGTAGCAAGGTCAGCTTCGGCGAGTTCGCGCTGAAGGCTACTGGCCGTGGTCGTCTCACTGCCCGCCAGATCGAGGCTGCACGTCGTGCCCTCACCCGTCACGTGAAACGTGGCGGCAAGATCTGGATCCGTGTGTTCCCGGATAAACCCGTTACCAAGAAGCCCCTCGAAGTTCGTATGGGTAAAGGTAAGGGTGGCGTCGAGTACTGGGTAGCCCAGATTCAACCGGGCAAGGTCCTGTACGAGATCGAGGGTGTTTCCGAAGAGCTGGCGCGTGAGGCATTCGCCCTGGCTGCTGCAAAGCTGCCGCTCGCCACCTCCTTTGTTAAGCGGACGGTGATGTGATGAAAGCGAATGAACTTCGTGAAAAATCCGTACAGCAGCTGAACGAGCAACTGCTCGGCCTGCTGCGCGACCAGTTCAATCTGCGTATGCAGAAAGCAACTGGCCAGTTGGGGCAGTCTCACCTGCTCTCGCAAGTGAAGCGCGACATCGCTCGCGTGAAAACTGTGCTCAACCAGCAAGCAGGTAAGTAATCATGGCTGAAGCTCAGAAAACCGTCCGTACGCTGACCGGCCGCGTCGTCAGCGACAAGATGGACAAGACCATCACCGTTCTGATCGAGCGCCGCGTAAAGCACCCGATCTACGGTAAATACGTGAAGCGTTCGACCAAGCTGCACGCCCACGACGAAACCAACCAGTGCCGCATCGGCGACAAGGTCACCATTCGTGAGACCCGTCCGCTGGCCAAGACCAAGTCCTGGGCCCTGGTGGAAGTCGTCGAACGTGCCGTGGAAGTCTAAGGACTAAGGGTCGGAGAAAGATATGATTCAGACTCAATCCATGCTCGACGTCGCTGACAACAGCGGTGCTCGTCGCGTTATGTGCATCAAGGTCCTTGGTGGTTCGCACCGTCGCTACGCCGGCATCGGCGACATCATCAAAGTGACCGTGAAGGAAGCGATTCCGCGTGGCAAGGTGAAGAAAGGCCAGGTAATGACCGCTGTCGTGGTTCGTACCAAGCATGGCGTTCGTCGCCCTGACGGCTCGATCATCCGCTTCGACGGCAACGCCGCCGTCCTGCTGAACAACAAGCAGGAGCCGATCGGCACCCGTATCTTCGGGCCCGTGACCCGTGAACTGCGTTCCGAGAAGTTCATGAAGATCGTCTCGCTCGCCCCCGAAGTGCTGTAAGGAGAAGCCGTCATGCAAAAGATTCGTCGTGACGACGAGATCATCGTCATCGCCGGCAAGGACAAGGGCAAGCGTGGCAAGGTGCTGAAGGTACTCGCCGACAGCCGTGTGCTGGTCAGCGGTGTAAACCTGATCAAGCGCCACACCAAGCCTAACCCCATGGCCGGTGTCCAGGGCGGTATCGTCGAGCGAGAGGCGCCGCTGCACCTCTCCAACGTGGCCATCTTCAATGGCGAAACCAACAAGGCTGATCGCGTTGGTTTCAAGGTTGAGGACGGTAAGAAAATTCGTGTCTTCAAGTCGACCCAAAAACCGGTTGATGCTTGAGAACTGCTAGGTAGATAACCATGGCACGACTGAAAGAGATTTACCGGAAAGAAATCGCGCCGAAGCTGAAGGAACAACTTCAGCTTGCGAACGTGATGGAAATTCCGCGCATCACCAAGATCACTCTCAACATGGGTCTGGGCGAAGCCATCGGTGACAAGAAAATCATCGAGAACGCTGTAGCTGACCTGGAAAAGATCACCGGCCAGAAAGCTGTCGTGACCTACGCCCGCAAGTCCATTGCAGGCTTCAAGGTTCGTGAAGGTTGGCCGATCGGCGTCAAGGTAACCCTTCGCCGCGATCGCATGTACGAGTTCCTGGACCGTCTGCTGTCCATCTCCCTGCCGCGCGTGCGTGACTTCCGCGGCCTGAATGCCAAGTCCTTCGACGGTCGTGGCAACTACAGCATGGGTGTGAAAGAGCAGATCATCTTCCCGGAAATCGATTACGACAAAATCGATGCGCTGCGCGGTCTGGACATTACCCTGACCACCACCGCCCGTACGGATGAAGAAGGTCGTGCCCTGCTGCGCGCCTTCAACTTCCCGTTCCGCAACTGATTGGAGTAGGAATATGGCCAAACAGAGCATGAAAAACCGCGAGCTGAAGCGTCAGCAAACGGTTGCTAAGTACGCCAAGAAGCGCGCTGAGCTGAAAGCTACCATTGCCAACCCGAACTCCACTCCGGAAGCTCGTTGGGAAGCCCAGGTAGCGCTGCAGAAGCAGCCCCGTGACGCTAGTGCCTCGCGCCTGCGTAACCGCTGCCGCATCACCGGTCGCCCGCACGGCGTTTACCGCAAGTTCGGCCTCGGCCGTAACAAGCTGCGTGAAGCTGCTATGCGCGGTGATGTACCCGGCCTGGTGAAAGCCAGCTGGTAATGATCGTCGGTTAGGTCGGCTTAGGTCGACCA
This sequence comes from Pseudomonas sp. BN415, assembly GCF_029871195.1. Lineage (NCBI taxonomy): Bacteria > Pseudomonadati > Pseudomonadota > Gammaproteobacteria > Pseudomonadales > Pseudomonadaceae > Pseudomonas > Pseudomonas sp. BN415. The sequence goes on along the minus strand of NZ_SSOK01000038.1, from coordinate 31,506 downwards.
AAACCAGGTCATTAGAATCAAGCCCCTTTTGGGGCTTGATTCGTTTCTGGAGTGTCTCTAGAATGTCCGGCTCGCCCGAGCCTGGCATCAGTCCGTCCAGTGTTCGCGTGTGGACTCTAGCCGAAAGGCTATTACTTTTTGTATCAGGAGCATCTAGCCCATGAGTATGCAGGACCCGTTAGCGGACATGCTAACTCGTATCCGTAATGCCCAGATGGCTGAAAAGTCTGTCGTAAGCATGCCGTCCTCCAAGCTGAAGGTGGCAGTGGCCAACGTTCTGAAGAGCGAAGGTTACATCACGGGATACCAAGTCAGCAGCGACCTCAAGCCGTTGCTGTCCATCGAGCTGAAGTACTTCGAAGGCCGTCCGGTCATTGAAGAGCTGAAGCGCGTAAGTCGTCCTGGCCTGCGCCAGTACAAGTCCGTCGATCAGCTGCCGAAAGTACGTGGCGGCCTGGGCGTATCGATCGTTTCCACCAACAAGGGTGTGATGACTGATCGTGCTGCTCGCGCTGCTGGTGTTGGTGGCGAAGTGCTTTGCACTGTGTTCTAAGGGGGGTTGAAAGCATGTCTCGCGTTGCTAAGAACCCCGTCAAGCTGCCCGCTGGCGTTGAAGTCAAGATCGCCGGTCAGCAGCTCTCGGTGAAGGGTGCCAAGGGCGCTCTCGAACTGAAAGTGCATCCGTCTGTGGAAGTCCTGGAGGAATCCGGTGAGCTGCGTTTCGCTGCTCGCAACGGTGACCAGCAGAATCGCGCCATGGCCGGCACCACCCGTGCGTTGGTTAACAACATGGTGATCGGCGTCAGCCAAGGCTTTGAGCGCAAGCTCCAGCTGGTCGGCGTTGGTTACAAAGCTCAGGCCAAAGGTCAAACGCTGTCCCTGGCTCTCGGCTTCTCGCATCCGGTGGACTACGAACTGCCGCAAGGCATTACCGCCGAAACCCCCAGCCAGACCGATATCCTGATCAAGGGCATCGACAAGCAGCTGGTCGGTCAAGTGGCCGCTGAGATCCGCGACTTCCGTCCGCCGGAGCCTTACAAAGGCAAAGGTGTACGTTACGCCGACGAAGTCGTCCGTCGTAAAGAAGCTAAGAAGAAGTAGGGCATAGCAAATGAGCGAAAAGAAAGAAACTCGTCTGCGTCGCGCTCGCAAGGCACGCCTGAAAATGCGCGAGCTGGTTGCCGTACGCCTTTGCGTGTACCGCTCTTCCCAGCACATCTACGCCCAGGTCATTTCGGCCGACGGCGCCACGGTCCTGGCCAGCGCCTCGACCTTGGACAAAGAACTGCGTGACGGCGCCACTGGCAACGTCGACGCGGCCAAGAAGGTTGGTCAGCTGGTTGCCGAGCGCGCGAAAGCCGCTGGCGTCACTCAGGTGGCATTCGATCGTTCTGGCTTCAAGTACCACGGCCGCGTCAAAGCGCTGGCTGATGCTGCTCGTGAAGGCGGGCTGGAGTTCTAAGTTATGGCAAATAACGAGCAAAAGCGCGACGAAGGCTACATCGAGAAGCTGGTTCAAGTTAACCGCGTTGCCAAGACCGTAAAAGGTGGTCGCATCTTTACCTTCACCGCACTGACCGTGGTCGGTGACGGCAAAGGTCGTGTTGGCTTCGGTCGCGGCAAATCCCGCGAAGTGCCAGCCGCCATCCAGAAAGCGATGGAAGCTGCTCGCCGCAATATGATCCAGGTTGATCTGAACGGCACCACCCTGCAGTACCCGATCAAGTCCGCCCATGGCGCCTCCAAGGTGTTCATGCAGCCGGCTTCCGAAGGTACCGGTATCATCGCCGGCGGCGCCATGCGTGCTGTTCTGGAAGTGGCCGGTGTGCAGAACGTTCTGGCCAAGTGCTACGGCTCCACCAATCCGGTGAACGTGGTTTACGCCACCTTCAAGGGTCTGAAGAACATGCAGTCCCCTGAGTCCGTTGCGGCCAAGCGTGGTAAGAGCGTCGAGGAGATTCTCTAATCATGGCAACTGTCAAAGTGACGCTGATCAAGAGCGTTAACGGCCGTCTGGCTAACCACAAGGCTTGCGTCAAGGGTCTCGGCCTGCGTCGCATTGGTCACACCGTAGAAGTTCAGGACACTCCTGAGAATCGCGGCATGATCAACAAGGCTTACTACCTTCTGCGTGTCGAGGGTTAATCCATGAAACTGAACGATCTGCGTTCCGCGCCGGGTGCCCGTCGCGAAAAGCACCGTCCGGGCCGTGGCATCGGTAGCGGTTTGGGTAAGACTGGTGGCCGCGGTCACAAAGGTCAGACCTCTCGCTCCGGTGGCACCATTGCTCCGGGCTTTGAAGGCGGTCAGCAGCCGCTGCACCGTCGTCTGCCGAAGTTTGGCTTCGTTTCCCTGAAAGCCATGGATCGCGCCGAAGTGCGTACTTCCGAGTTGGCCAAGGTCGAGGGCGATGTCATCACTCTGCAGGCGCTGAAGGATGCCAACGTGATTAACCAGAACGTACAGCGTGTGAAAGTCATGCTGTCCGGCGACGTTACTCGCGCGGTTACCCTGAAAGGTATCGCCGCCACCAAAGGTGCGCGTGCGGCTATCGAAGCAGCTGGCGGTAAGTTCGAGGACTAAATGGCTAAGCAAGGTGCTCTCTCCGCGCTCAGCAATGGCGGGTTGTCCGAGCTCTGGGCTCGACTGCGTTTCCTGTTCCTGGCGATCATCGTCTACCGGATCGGCGCGCACATTCCAGTGCCCGGCATCAACCCTGACCGGCTGGCCGAACTGTTCCGGCAGAACGAGGGGACCATTCTTAGCCTGTTCAACATGTTTTCCGGCGGCGCGCTGGAGCGCATGAGTATTTTTGCACTGGGGATCATGCCGTACATCTCGGCGTCGATCATCATGCAGCTCATGACCGCGATCAGTCCGCAGCTGGAGCAGTTGAAGAAGGAAGGTGAAGCTGGCCGTCGCAAGATCAGCCAGTACACCCGCTACGGCACTGTAGTCCTGGCGTTGGTCCAGGCCATCGGCATGTCCGTTGGCCTGGCCAGTCAGGGCGTCGCTTTCTCGACTGATTTCGGCTTCTACTTCGTGGCTGTCACCACCTTCGTGGCTGGTGCGATGTTCATGATGTGGCTTGGCGAGCAGATCACTGAGCGCGGTGTTGGCAACGGTATCTCGATGCTGATTTTTGCTGGCATCGTGGCCGGTCTGCCGAGCGCAGTCGGGCAGTCTTTCGAGTCTGCGCGTCAGGGTGATATCAATATTTTTGCCCTGGTTGCGATCGGTTTGCTGGCAGTGGCGATCATCGGTTTCGTGGTGTTCATTGAGCGTGGCCAGCGTCGCATTGCGGTGCACTACGCGAAGCGCCAGCAAGGCCGCAAGGTCTTCGCTGCGCAGACCAGCCACCTGCCGCTGAAGGTGAACATGGCCGGCGTCATTCCGGCTATCTTCGCCAGCAGCATCCTGCTGTTCCCGGCCTCGCTGGGAGCCTGGTTCGGTCAGTCTGAAAGCATGGGCTGGCTGCAGGACCTCTCGCAGGCGATCGCTCCTGGTCAGCCGTTGAACATTTTGCTGTTTAGTGCAGGGATTGTATTCTTCTGCTTCTTCTACACAGCGCTGATGTTCAACCCGAAAGACGTGGCGGAGAACCTGAAGAAGTCCGGTGCCTTTATTCCGGGCATCCGTCCGGGCGAGCAGTCGGCGCGCTATATCGATGGCGTACTGACCCGCTTGACCATGTTCGGTGCTCTGTACATGACGGCCGTTTGCCTGCTGCCCCAGTTCCTGGTGGTTGCAGCGAATGTACCGTTCTACCTTGGCGGGACCTCGTTGCTGATCGTTGTTGTGGTTGTGATGGACTTTATGGCCCAAGTACAATCCCACCTCGTTTCGCACCAGTACGAATCCCTGATGAAGAAAGCCAACCTGAAGGGCTACGGCAGCGGAATGCTCCGCTGATCCGGTTCCGTAAGGTTCTAGGAGTTACTGATGAAAGTTCGTGCATCGGTGAAAAAGCTGTGCCGCAACTGCAAGATCATCCGTCGCGACGGTATCGTTCGCGTGATCTGCAGCGCGGAACCGCGTCACAAGCAGCGCCAAGGCTGAGTGTGATTCACGCGTTATGAGCCCGGCAGCTAGTGCGCTGCCGGGTTGATTATTTGTTTTTACAGCGCTAATATCTCGCGCCCTTTTCTTGGCTTCCGGGGCGTAGGTAGCTGTCAACTGGAGTTTCACTGAATGGCCCGTATTGCAGGCGTCAACATTCCAGATAACAAGCACACTGTTATCTCGCTGACCTACATCTACGGTGTTGGTCGCACCACTGCGCAGAACATCTGCGCTGTCACCGGCGTTAACCCGGCGGCAAAGATCAAGGATCTCTCTGACGAGCAGATCGAACAGCTGCGTGGCGAAGTAGCGAAGCTCACCACTGAAGGTGATCTGCGTCGCGAAATCAACATGAACATCAAGCGTCTGATGGACCTGGGCTGCTACCGCGGTCTGCGTCATCGTCGCGGTCTGCCTGTTCATGGCCAGCGCACCAAGACCAACGCGCGTACCCGTAAGGGCCCGCGTAAGCCGATCCGCAAGTAATTGCGCCCGCGAATCGACAGGAATTAAGTCATGGCTAAGCCTGCTGCTCGTCCTCGTAAAAAAGTCAAAAAGACAGTGGTGGATGGGATCGCCCACATCCACGCTTCTTTCAACAACACCATCGTGACCATTACCGACCGTCAGGGTAACGCTCTGTCCTGGGCTACCTCCGGTGGTTCCGGTTTCCGCGGTTCCCGTAAGAGCACCCCGTTCGCTGCGCAGGTTGCAGCCGAGCGCGCTGGTCAAGCTGCTCTGGAATACGGCCTGAAGAACCTCGACGTGAACGTCAAGGGCCCGGGTCCGGGTCGCGAATCCGCTGTGCGTGCTCTGAACGCCTGCGGCTACAAGATCGCCAGCATCACCGACGTGACGCCCATCCCGCATAACGGGTGCCGTCCGCCGAAGAAGCGTCGCGTGTAATAGGAGACAGTGAGAAATGGCTCGTTACATTGGTCCCAAGTGCAAACTGTCCCGTCGTGAAGGTACCGACCTCTTCCTGAAGAGTGGTGCTCGCGCGCTCGAATCCAAGTGCAACATCGAATCCGCTCCCGGTCAGCACGGCGCCCGTCGTGGCCGTCTGTCCGACTACGGCACCCAGCTGCGTGAAAAGCAGAAAGTGCGCCGTATCTACGGTGTCCTGGAGCGCCAGTTCGGTAACTACTACAAAGAAGCTGCTGCCCGTAAAGGCGCTACCGGCGAAAACCTGCTGCAACTCCTCGAGTGCCGGCTGGACAACGTCGTGTATCGCATGGGCTTCGGCGCTACTCGTTCCGAGTCCCGTCAGCTGGTTTCCCACAAGGCCATCAGCGTAAACGGTCAGACCGTGAACGTTCCGTCCTACCAGGTCAAAGCTGGTGACGTGGTTGCCGTTCGCGAGAAGTCGAAGAACCAACTGCGTATCGTCCAAGCCCTCGAACTGTGCGGCCAGCGCGGCCGTGTGGAGTGGGTTGAGGTCGACGCAGAGAAGAAGTCCGGTGTGTTCAAGAGCGTGCCGGCTCGCAGCGATCTGTCCGCCGACATCAACGAAAACCTGATTGTCGAGCTCTACTCCAAGTAAGGGCTAGAAAATAGGTGCATCCATGCAGAGTTCGGTAAATGAGTTCCTGACCCCCCGCCACATTGATGTGCAGGTGGTCAGTCCGACCCGCGCCAAGATCACGCTCGAGCCTCTCGAGCGTGGGTTTGGCCATACCCTGGGCAACGCGCTGCGTCGCATCCTGTTGTCCTCCATGCCTGGCTGTGCAGTAGTCGAGGCCGAAATCGACGGCGTACTCCATGAGTACAGCGCCATCGAGGGTGTTCAGGAAGATGTCATCGAGATCCTTCTGAACCTCAAAGGTCTGGCTATCAAGCTGCACGGCCGCGACGAAGTAACGCTGAGCCTTTCGAAGAAAGGCTCGGGCGTGGTCACTGCTGCCGATATTCAGCTGGATCATGATGTCGAAATCGTCAACGGCGACCACGTGATCGCCAACCTGGCGGATAACGGCGTCCTGAACATGAAGCTCAAGGTGTCTCGCGGTCGTGGCTATGAGCCTGCCGACGCGCGCCAGAGCGACGAAGACGAGAGCCGCAGCATTGGTCGTCTGCAGCTCGACGCCTCGTTCAGCCCCGTCCGCCGTGTTGCCTACGTGGTTGAAAACGCCCGTGTGGAGCAGCGCACCAACCTGGACAAGCTGGTCATCGATCTGGAAACCAACGGCACCCTGGACCCTGAAGAGGCCATCCGTCGTGCCGCGACCATCCTGCAACACCAACTGGCTGCGTTCGTCGACCTCAAGGGCGACAGCGAGCCGGTAGTGGTGGAACAGGAAGACGAGATCGATCCGATCCTGCTTCGTCCGGTTGATGACCTCGAGCTGACCGTACGTTCGGCCAACTGCCTGAAGGCGGAGAACATCTACTACATCGGCGACCTGATTCAGCGCACCGAAGTAGAGCTGTTGAAGACTCCGAACCTGGGCAAGAAGTCCCTGACCGAGATCAAGGACGTCCTGGCCTCCCGTGGTCTGTCCCTCGGCATGCGCCTCGACAACTGGCCGCCGGCAAGTCTCAAGAAGGACGACAAGGCGACTGCCTGATCGTCGTAATCACCGAACGTAGAAGTTTGGTAAGGAATTGAACCATGCGTCATCGTAAAAGTGGCCGTCACCTCAGCCGCACCAGCGCACACCGCAAGGCCATGTTCCAGAACATGGCGGTGTCGCTGTTCGAGCACGAACTGATCAAAACCACCCTGCCCAAAGCCAAGGAACTGCGCCGCGTTGCCGAGCCGCTGATCACCCTGGCCAAGGAAGACAGCGTTGCCAACCGTCGTCTGGCTTTCGACCGTACTCGCTCGAAAGCTATCGTCGGCAAACTGTTCAACGATCTGGGCAAGCGCTATGCCAACCGTCAGGGCGGCTACCTGCGCATCCTCAAGTGCGGTTTCCGCGCTGGCGACAATGCTCCCATGGCTTACGTCGAACTGGTTGACCGTCCGGTCGCTGGTGAAGTCGAAGCTGCTGCCGAGTAAGTCGGTCGTTGCATGAAAAACCGGGCCTAGTGCCCGGTTTTTTTATGCCTGAATAGTTAGGTAATACCTATCGATTAGCGTTTCTTAATAAGCTGGATGTTTCATCTGGCTGAATCGATACTCATTCTTTTCCGGTGGGCCCGGAATCAGAAGGGCCCAAGATGGAGATGTTGCATGAGTCAGAAGCCCACCCTCACTACGACTGCTGGCAACCCGGTTGGCGATAATCAGAATTCCCTCAGCGCCGGCTCGCGCGGCCCATTGTTATTGCAGGACTACCACCTGATCGAAAAGCTGGCCCACCAGAACTGTCAGCGCATTCCGGAGCGTGTTGTGCACGCCAAGGGCTGGGGCGCCTATGGCACTCTGACCACCACCAACGACATCACCCGATACAGCAAGGCTTCGGTTTTCTCCGAAGTCGGAAACAAAACCGAAGTGCTCGCGCGCTTTTCGACCGTTGCCGGTGAGCTTGGCGCTGCCGACGCCGAGATCAAGCAGGCCGCGTTTTCGCCGTCGAACCTGGTCCCCGGCATCGTGCACTCGCCGGACAAGATGCTCCAGGCCCGTGTATTCAGCTATGCCGATGCGCATTGCTACCGCTTGGGCACTCACTATGAGGCGCTGCCGGTGAATGCGCCGAGGTGCCCGGTGCACCACTATCACAAGGACGGCGCGATGCGCTTCTTCTCCAACAATCCAAGTACGGATGCCTACTACGAGCCGAACTCCTTCGGTGGTCCAGCCCAGTCGGCGTCGTACGCAGAGCCGCCGCCGGCTATCGACGGCGCTGCCGATCGCTATGGCCAGCGCGAGGGCAGCGACGACTACAGCCAGCCCCGCGCGCTGTTCCTGCTGTTCGATGAAGGCCAGAAGCAGCGGCTGTTCGGCAACATCGCCGGGGCCATGGCTGGGGTTTGGCAGTTCATCGTTGAACGTCAGTTTGCGCACTTCGACAAGGTGCCGTCCGGACTATGGCAACGGCGTCCGTGCCGCGCGGAAGCTGCCAGATAACTCGCACCTCCCTGTAAAGGAAAAGGCCGGGCAGCAATGCCCGGCCTTTTCTCTTGTGCGGTCATCGGGATCAGGCGCGATCACGCTCCAACAGAGGCTTGAGGAATCGCCCGGTGTGCGATTGGGGCATATCCGCGACTTCCTCTGGCGTGCCGGTGGCAATGATCTGGCCACCCTTGGAGCCGCCTTCCGGACCCAGGTCCACCAGCCAGTCCGCAGTCTTGATCACGTCCAGATTGTGCTCGATGACCACCACAGTGTTGCCGTGATCGCGCAGGCGGTGCAGCACGTCCAGCAACTGCTGGATATCCGCGAAGTGGAGACCCGTGGTGGGCTCGTCGAGGATGTACAGCGTCTTGCCGGTGTCACGCTTGGAGAGCTCGCGGGACAGCTTCACCCGCTGCGCCTCGCCGCCTGAGAGGGTCGTCGCCGACTGTCCCAGGCGGATGTAGGACAGGCCTACGTCCATCAGGGTCTGCAGTTTGCGGGCGATGGCGGGAACCGCGTCGAAGAACTCGCGGGCCTCTTCGATCGTCATCTCCAGTACTTCGTGGATGCTCTTGCCTTTGTAGCGGATCTCCAGGGTCTCGCGGTTGTAGCGCTTGCCCTTGCAGACGTCGCAAGGGACGTAGATGTCTGGCAGGAAGTGCATCTCCACCTTGATCACGCCGTCGCCCTGGCAGGCTTCGCAGCGGCCGCCTTTGACGTTGAAGGAGAAACGTCCCGGGCCATAGCCGCGGGAGCGAGACTCCGGTACGCCGGCAAACAGCTCACGGATCGGTGTGAACAGTCCGGTGTAGGTCGCTGGGTTGGAACGCGGGGTGCGACCAATGGGGCTCTGATCGATGTCCACCACCTTGTCCAGATGCTGCAGGCCGTCGAAGCTCTCGTGGGACGAGGCCTCCAGCGAGGTAGCGCCATTCAGCGCGGTGGCGGTGATGGGGAACAGGGTGTTGTTGATCAGCGTCGACTTGCCCGAGCCGGACACGCCGGTGACGCAGGTCAGCAGACCCACTGGGATCTCCAGATTCACCTGCTGCAGATTGTTGCCGCTGGCGCCCTTCAGCTTGAGGGACTTCTTCTTGTCCCGCGGAGTCCTGTTGGCGGGCACTTCGATCTTCACCCGGCCGGACAGGTACTTGCCGGTGAGGGAATTCGGGTGCGCCATCACTTCGTCCGGCGTGCCTTCGGCGACGATCTGTCCGCCGTGTACGCCGGCCCCCGGACCGATGTCCACTACATAGTCGGCCAGGCGGATCGCGTCCTCATCGTGTTCGACCACGATCACCGTGTTGCCCAGGTTGCGCAGGTGAGTGAGGGTGGCCAGCAGGCGCTCGTTGTCCCGTTGATGAAGGCCGATGGAAGGTTCGTCGAGGATGTACATCACCCCCACCAGGCCGGCGCCGATCTGGCTGGCCAGACGGATACGCTGGGCTTCACCGCCTGAGAGGGTGTCGGCGCTGCGGTCCAGGGTCAGGTAGTCGAGGCCGACGTTGACCAGGAATTGCAGGCGCTCGCGGATCTCCTTGAGGATCTTCTCGGCGATTTCGCCGCGCCGACCGGTCAGGCTCAATCCGCCGAAGTAGGCCGCGGCATCGCCCACCGGCAGGCCGGTAACCGCCGGCAGGGTTTTGTCGCCAACCCACACATGGCGCGCCTCGCGGCGCAGGCGGGTACCGCGGCAGTCGGGGCAGGGCTGGGTGCTGAGGAACTTTGCCAGCTCTTCGCGCACGGTGGCCGATTCAGTTTCGCGGTAGCGGCGCTCCAGGTTGGGGATAATCCCCTCGAAGGGATGGGAACGCTTGACGATGTCGCCACGGTCATTGAGGTAGCGGAAGTCCACATCCTCGCGACCGCTGCCGAAGAGGATCGCTTTCTGGTGTTCGGCGGAGAGCTCGTCGAAGGGCTTCTCCAGGCTGAACCCATAGTGCGAGGCCAGGGATCCGAGCATCTGGAAGTAGTAGACGTTGCGGCGGTCCCAGCCGCGAATGGCGCCTTCGGCGAGGGTCAGCTCGCCGTTGACCAGGCGCTTGGCGTCGAAGAACTGCTTCACCCCGAGGCCGTCGCAGGTGGGGCAGGCGCCGGCCGGGTTGTTGAAGGAGAACAGCTTGGGCTCCAGCTCGCTGATCGAGTGCCCGCAATGGGGGCAGGCGAAGCGCGCGGAGAAAATGATCTCATCGCCTACTTCGTCATCCATGGGTGCCACCAGGGCGATGCCGTCCGCCAGGTTGATGGCCGTCTCGAAGGATTCCGCCAGGCGCTGCTGCAGGTCTTCCCGGACCTTGAAGCGGTCCACCACCACATCGATGGAATGCTTTTTCTGCTTGTCCAGCTTGGGTAGCTCATCCAGCTCATAGAGTCGGCCGTTCACCCGTGCACGGACAAAGCCCTGGGCACGCAGCTCTTCGAACACCGCCAGGTGCTCGCCCTTGCGCTCGCGGATCACCGGTGCCAGCAGCATCAGTTTGCGGCCCTCGGGCAGGGCCAGGACCTGGTCGACCATCTGGCTGACGGTCTGGGCTTCCAGCGGCACGTCGTGGTCCGGGCAGCGTGGCGTACCGACGCGGGCATAGAGCAGGCGCAGGTAGTCGTAGATCTCGGTAATGGTTCCGACGGTGGAGCGGGGGTTGTGGGAGGTGGATTTCTGTTCGATGGAGATGGCCGGCGAGAGTCCCTCGATGGTGTCTACATCGGGCTTTTCCATCATCGACAGGAACTGCCGGGCGTATGCCGACAGGGACTCCACATAACGGCGCTGGCCTTCGGCATAGAGGGTGTCGAAAGCCAGCGACGACTTGCCGGAGCCGGACAGGCCGGTAATTACGATCAACTTGTCGCGGGGCAGGGTGAGGTCGACGTTCTTCAGGTTGTGGGTACGTGCCCCACGGATCAGGATCTTGTCCACAACGGCCTCACTTGGCGGTCGGAAACCGCCGATTATACGGCCCGCCAAGGGAGCGCGGCAAAGCGTCACAAGCGTGTCGCAATCCGCGGGGACTGCTAGAATGCGCGGCATTTTTCGGGCTCCGGCGGCAGCCGGGCACCCAGGACCGGGTGGTCAGCCAGGCAGGGGCGCATGACGCTGGCCCCGATCGTTATTCCCTGAGGCACCTATGCACGATTCCCACTCTGAACGTATGAGCGGCAGCGAAACGCGCGCGGCCAGCGGCCTGGCCCTGGTATTCGCCTTCCGCATGCTCGGCATGTTCATGGTATTGCCGGTGCTGGCCACCTACGGTCAGGACCTCGCCGGCGCCACACCGGCCCTGATCGGCCTCGCCATCGGTGCCTACGGCCTGACCCAGGCTGTGCTGCAGATACCCTTCGGCGTTATTTCCGACCGTATCGGCCGCCTGCCGGTGATCTACATCGGTCTGCTGATCTTCGCCGCCGGCGCCGTCGTGGCAGCCAATGCCGACTCCATCTGGGGTGTGATCGCCGGGCGTGTACTGCAGGGGGCTGGCGCCATCTCCGCGGCGGTCATGGCCCTGCTTTCCGACCTCACCCGCGAACAGCACCGGACCAAAGCCATGGCCATGATCGGCATGAGCATCGGCGTGTCCTTCGCCGTTGCCATGGTGGTCGGTCCGCTGCTGACGCGCGCTTTCGGCCTGTCCGGGCTGTTCTGGGCCACGGCCATCATGGCGCTGTTCGGGATCGTGATTATTGCCACCATGGTTCCGCGTGCAGCCCACCCGTTGCAGCACCGCGAATCCGGCGTGGCGGGCCAGGCATTGCTGCCCACCCTGAAGCATCCTGACCTGCTGCGCCTTGACTTCGGCATCCTCGCCCTGCACGCCATCCTCATGGCCAGCTTCGTTGCCTTGCCGCTGGCGCTGGTTGAAAAGGCTGGCCTGCCCAGGGACGAACACTGGTGGGTCTACCTCACTGCGTTGCTTGTGGGCTTCTTCGGCATGGTGCCTTTCATCATCTACGGCGAGAAAAAGCGCCAGATGAAGAAGGTCCTGGTCGGTGCGGTCGCCGTGCTCTGCGCCTGCGAGCTGTTCTTCTGGCAGTTCGGTGACAGTCTGCGCGCCCTGGTCTTCGGCGCCATCGTCTTCTTCACTGCCTTCAACCTGCTGGAAGCCTCGCTGCCGTCGCTGATCAGCAAGGTCGCTCCGGCCGGCGGCAAGGGCACCGCGATGGGCGTCTACTCGACCAGCCAGTTCCTCGGCGCGGCGATCGGCGGCATCCTCGGTGGCTGGTTGTTCCAGCATGGCGGGCTGTCGACGGTGTTCGTCGGCTGTGCGGTGGTCTGTGCGATTTGGCTGGCCATTGCTGTTACTATGCGTGAACCTCCGTACGTGACCAGCCTGCGCCTGCCGCTCAGTGCAGCGGCCGTGGCCGATACCGGGCTGGTTGCGCGTTTGCTGGCTCTGCCCGGAGTGGCAGATGCCGTCGTGGTGGCCGAAGAGGCGGCCATTTACATCAAAGTGGATTCTGAAAAACTGGACCGCACGTCCCTGGAGCGCCTGATCGAATCGGCCCCGGAACGTGCTGAAGCCTAGGAGAACGTCATGGCCCGTGGGGTTAACAAAGTCATTCTGGTTGGTAACGTCGGTGGTGATCCGGAAACCCGCTACCTGCCCAACGGCAACGCGGTGACCAACGTCACCCTGGCCACCAGCGAGTCCTGGAAGGACAAGCAGACCGGCCAGCAGCAGGAGCGTACCGAGTGGCACCGCGTGGTGTTCTTCGGCCGTCTCGCCGAGATCGCCGGTGAGTACCTGCGCAAGGGCTCGCAAGTCTACGTCGAAGGTTCCCTGCGTACTCGCGAGTGGGAAAAGGACGGCGTGAAGCGTTACACCACCGAGATCGTGGTCGACATCAATGGCCAGATGCAGCTGCTCGGCGGCCGTCCCGGCAGCGAAGGCGACGCCCCGCGTGCTCCGCGCCCGCAGCGCGAGCCGCAGCAGTCCGCCCCGCAGCAGCGCCCGGCCCCGCAGCCCGCTGCCCAGCCGGCGCCGGACTACGACAGCTTCGACGACGACATCCCGTTCTGAGTCGAATCGCGTAAGCGAACAGACAAAGGCGCAGCCCCCGGGCTGCGCCTTTTTCGTTTCAGGCGCCCCTGTATGGGCTGACTGCCATGCGCCAGGTGATCGCCAGCGATTCACCGGCAGCCAGCAGGCGCAGCCCCGGACGGCCTTCCAGGTGGTGGGCATTGACCGGATGGGTCACCGGTTCGAAGCAGAAGAAGTCTTGTCCCTGCGGGCAGAACAGCAAGAAGGTCTCGCAACCGCTGGCGCTGCAGTCCAGCCGGTAGCCGAGGTCTGGCTGGAGGATGCTGCATTGCCCTGGCCAGTCGCTGAAGCCGTTGTCCACAGGGGTATCCGGCAGTGCTGCAGCGGTTGTGAAGTTCCACTGGGGTGGCAGGGCGACCTGCGCCGTGGGCAACTTGTCGTCGCCGCATAGCCAGGCCGACTCTGCCCGTGCCTGCAATCCTGTGCCTGCCGTGCGCGGAAAGTAGGGGTGCAGGCCGAGTCCATGCCAGGTGGGGCGGTCGTCCCGGTGGACGACCTGCAGTCGTATCTCCAGGCAGCCTTCGTCCAGGCGGAACAACTGTTCGGTCTGGTAGGCAAAGGGTTGCCGGCTCTCCAGCCCCAGGCGAATCAATCCGTCGCGCTGCTCCAGCAGGGACCAGGGCTGCTGCCAGGCGCTGCCATGGATCGGGTAGGGATCGGTAGCCGTATTCGGTTCCAGGGTCAGCCAGCCGCCCGGCAGGGCAAAGCCGCCCTTGCCGATGCGGTTGGACCAGGGTGCCAGCGGGTAGCAACCCAGGTGTCGAGGCGTACCGGCGGCCAGGGCGTGGGCATCGGCAGGCCGCAGCAATGGCTGGCCATTCTCCAACAATTGCCAGTTGGCAATGGCGCCACCCAGCTCTGGAGCCAGTGTCAGCCGGGTGAGGCGGTCTTCGAGTGTGAGCAGGGGGATGGTCGTCATCTGCTTACCGGGATGTAGGACTGAGTGGAAAGGCCCGGGCGTCGCTGCAGATGAGTGTCATCGTACAACCTGCTGGGCTATGATGGGCAATCAGTTTCCGCCGAGATCGAGAGTCGACATGGACAACCCAAGCGCCCAGCAGCGCCCGCGCCGCAAGCACCGCAGCCTGGCCCAGGAGCTGGTGAGCGAACTCTCCCAGCAGATCCAGGACGGTGTGATCAAGCGGGGTGAAAAGCTGCCCACCGAGTCGGCCATCATGGAGGCCCAGGGCGTCAGCCGCACGGTGGTGCGGGAGGCCATCTCGCGCCTGCAGGCGGCAGGCCTGGTGGAGACCCGTCACGGCATTGGCACCTTCGTGCTGGATACGCCGAGCCCCATGGGTTTTCGTATCGATCCGGCGACCATCGTCACCCTGCGTGATGTCGTGGCCATCCTCGAGCTGCGCATCAGTCTCGAGGTCGAATCCGCTGGCCTCGCTGCCCAGCGGCGTTCGGCAGAGCAGTTGGCCGCCATGCGCGAGGCGCTGGACACCTTCCACAAAGCCGCCCATCGCACCGATGCAGTGGCCTCGGACTTCCAGTTCCACCTGCAGATCGCCCTGGCCACTGGCAACCGCTACTTCACCGACATCATGACCCACCTGGGTACCAGCATCATTCCGCGGACCCGGCTCAATTCGGCGCGCATCGCCCACGATGATCAGCAGCACTACCTCGCCCGGCTGAGCCGCGAACACGAAGAAATCTACGAAGCCATCGCCCGCCAGGACGCCGAAGCGGCCCGTGCGGCCATGCGCCTGCACCTGACCAACAGCCGCGAACGGCTGCGCCAGGCCCATGAAGAGGCTGAGCGGGAACAGCAGGAAGCCTGATCCATCCGCCTGGGCGAGCATGGCGCTCAGGCAGCCTTCCGATAGGTCAGCAGCACGATACCGGTGACGACTATTGCACCGCCGAGCAGCTGCATTCCGCTCAATACCTGATCCAACAGTACCCAGCCGAACAGCAGCGTGGCGATGGGTTCCACGTTCATCACCGGAGCATTCTGTGGCATGTTCAGGCGCGGCACGCTGACGAACAGTACCGAGAATGCGCTGCCGTAGAGCAGTACCAGGATGCCCAGCGCGGTC
Organism: Pseudomonas sp. BN415; assembly: GCF_029871195.1. NCBI lineage: Bacteria > Pseudomonadati > Pseudomonadota > Gammaproteobacteria > Pseudomonadales > Pseudomonadaceae > Pseudomonas > Pseudomonas sp. BN415. The sequence goes on along the minus strand of NZ_SSOK01000038.1, from coordinate 16,357 downwards.
CAGCCCGTGCTGCTGGCGGGTGTTGTCATCCCGCCCGGTACCAGCCCGCTCAAGCCGGCAACGGCCATGCTGCAGAACACGATCATCAGCGTCAGCATGCTGCGTACCGGACCGCGTAGGGCGGCCAGCTTGTGGTCGGTTATCCACAGCGCACAGGCAAAGGCACAGGCCGCGCAAAAGGCCAGCGTCACCCCCTGCGACCATTGCGCACCGGCGCCTCCGGCTGCGCCCAGGCGCGCCGGAACGTCGAGGGCGAAGACCAGGCCGAGCAGGATCAGCCCCATCAGCGATGCGTTGCGCCGCGTCGGCGCGCCGCCACCGAGGGCCCAGGTGAGCAGGGCCAGGACAATTGGAAAGGTGTTGCCCACCAGCAGCGCCAGGGCCACCGGGATGCGTGCCACTGCCGAGTAAAGGCACAGACTCTGGGTCGCGATCAGCAGTCCCAACAGCAGTTGCCAGCGACGGGTTCCGGCCGGCAGGCCTAGGGGCTGGCGCTGCCACAGCACGATGCCGGTCAGCACCAGCATGGCCACGCCTGAGCGGCAGAGAATCGCCAGCAGCAATCCGGTGTTGTCGTCGAAGGCGATGCGGGCGGCGATGTGGTTACCCGCGAAGGCGCAGGCCAGCAAGGCCAGGAGCGGGACGGCAATGTGCCGTGGGAACAAGGTGGGCATGGCGGCAGGCATGGCAACGGTCCGTGTGGTGAGTCTCCGGACGACGCAGGGCCGTTCTTCTGGAGGAGGAAAGGCGGGCCGCAGTGGCGGCCCGCCGGGGTGGATCAGAGCACGACGCTCGGCAGCCAGAGGGAAATGGCGGGAATGTAGGTGACCGCCATCAGCACCATGAACAGCGCCGCATAGAAAGGCAGCAGCGCCTTCACCGTGCTCTCGATGCTGACCTTGCCGATGGCCGAGCCGACAAAGAGTACCGCACCCACTGGCGGAGTGATCAGGCCGATGCCCAGGTTCACCAGCATGATCATGCCGAAGTGCACCGGGTCGACGCCGATGTCGACGATCACCGGCATCAGGATCGGGGTGAGGATGAGGATCAGCGGCGCCATGTCCATCACCGTGCCCAGCAGCAGCAGCATGGCGTTGATGGACATGAGGATCACGTAGCGGTTATCCGACAGGGTCAGGAACAGCGTGGTGATCTTCGCGGGGATCTGCATCAGCGTCATGATGTAGCCGAAGCTGGCGGCGAAGGCGATGAGGATCATCACGATGGAGATGGTCCGCACCGTGCGGTGCATCAGCTTGGGCAGGTCGCGCCACTTGTAGTCGCGGTAGATGAACATGGTCACGAAGAACGACCAGACCACCGCGATGGCTGCCGACTCGGTGGCGGTGAATACCCCGGAGAGAATGCCGCCGAGGATGATCACCATCGCCATTAGGCCCCAGAGCGCTTCACCCGCGATCTTCAGCGCCTGGCGCAGCGGGATGACCTCGCCTTTGGGGTAGTTGCGTTTCTTCGCGAAGATCAGGCATAGCACCATCATCACCGCGGAGAGCAGCAGGCCCGGCATCACCCCGGCCATGAACAGTGCGCCGATGGAGACGGTGCCGCCGGCAGCGAGCGAGTAGAGCACCGAGTTGTGGCTGGGCGGCGTCAGCAGGGCTTGCACCGACCCGCTTACGGTCACTGCCGTGGAGAACTCACGCGGGTAGCCCTTGCGCTCCATTTCCGGGATCAGCACCGAGCCCACCGAGGCGGTGTCGGCGACCGAAGAGCCGGAGATGGCGCCGAAGAAGGTCGAGGCCATGATGTTGACCAGCGACAGGCCGCCGCGCACAAAGCCCACCAGCACCCCAGCGAAGGCCACCAGGCGCCGTGACATGCCACCCTCGGCCATGATGGCGCCGGCCAGCACGAAGAAGGGAATCGCCAGCAGGGAGAATTTATTAACGCCACCGGCGACCTGAATCATCATCGCCTGCAACGGGATGTCGATCCACCAGGCGCCGATCAGGGCGGACAGGCCCAAGGCATAGGCCACCGGCATGCCGAGGAGGATGAGCAGGATGAAACTGCCCAGGAGGATGAACGCATCCATTTACGCGGCTCCTTCGTTTTCTTCCACCAGGTCGAACTGCACCACGCGGCGGTGGCTCTGGTCGCCCAGCAGGAGCTTCTCGAGAACGAAAATCATGGTCAGCACGCCGCCAATGGGAATAGGGGCGTAGGTCATGCCTACCCGCAGGTCCGGGAGGGCGGCGACAAACTGGTTCCAGGTGGTGAGGCAGAGCTTGAAGCCCCAGACGGCCATGAACAGGCATATCAGCGCCATCAGCACCTGCACGAGTACCGAGACGAGCGGCTTCACGTGTGGTGGCAAACGATCGGTGACCATGCCCACCGCCATGTGCGCGCCGGCCCTGTAGCTGGCGGCGGCGCCGACGAAGGTGAAGACCACCATCAGCAGGATGGCGACCGGCTCGGGCCAGCTCGAGCCCGTGCCCAGCACGTAGCGGGCGAAGATGCCCCAGGGGATGATCAGCGACATGGTCAGGACCGACAGCCCCGCGACCCAGATGCAGGTCTTGTAAAGGCCGTCGTTGAAGCGCAAAAGGGTGTCTTTCATGGTGCGTCACCGACATCGCGGCGGAGCGCTGGCGCCCACCGCGATGTTCGTCAGAGTGTTGAGTCGGCGTTACTGGACTTCGGCGATGCGCTTCATCAGGTCAGCGTACTGCGCGCCGTACTTCTCCCGAACCGGTGCAGTGGCGTCAAAGAAGGGCTTCTTGTCGATGGCGATGAACTCCACGCCTGCGGCCTTGAGCTTTTCTTCGCTGGCGGCGGACTTGGCGTCCCACAGCGCGCGCTCTTCCATCTGCGCTTCGCGGGCCACCTTCTTCACCAGGGCCTGTTGCTCGGGGGTGAGCTTTTCCCAGGTGGTCTTGGACATCACTACCGGCTCGGGGAGGATCAGGTGGCCGGTGAGGGTGTAGTACTTGGCGTTCTGGAAGTGGTTGTGTTCCAGCATGGTCGGCGGGTTGTTCTCGGCACCATCGATGACGCCGGTCTGCAGGGCGCTGAAAATCTCGCCGGTATCCATGGCGATACCGTTGCCACCCATGGCGTTCATCATCTCGATGAACAGCGGGTTACCCATCACGCGGATCTTCTTGCCTTGCAGGTCCTGGATGCTGCGCACCGGCTCCTTGGTGTAGAGGTTGCGGGTGCCGCCATCCATCCAGGCCAGGGCCACCAGGTTGAATTCGGAGTGGGTGATCTTGTCGAGGATTTCCTGGCCGATCTCGCCGTCGATGATCTTGCGCATGTGCGCCTGATCGCGGAACACGAAGGGCATGTTGAAGACGTTCACGTCTGGTACGACCGGGCCGACGATGCCAAGGCTGACGCGGGCCATCTGGATGGCTCCGATCTGGAGTTGCTCGACCACTTCCTTCTCGGAGCCGAGCACGCCGCCGGCGAACATCTTGAAGGTGATTTCACCGTTGCTGGCTTCTTCCAGCTTCTTGCCCAGGTGCTGTTCGGCAACCACGGTCGGATACCCGGCCGGGTGGATCTCGGCGAACTTGATATCGAGGGCGTGTGCCGGCCCGGCCAGGCTGAAGGCGAAGGGCAGGGCGGCGAGGAGCAGCTTGCGTTTCAGGTTCATGATGAAACTCCGGTCTTGTTTTTGTTTGGTTTCGATCCAGCGAACTTCGGTACAGCGATTGGGGCTCAGCCCCGGAACAGCGGTTCCTCCAGGCCTTTCACCCCGGGCCGCAAGGCGAACACGCCACCGGCCAGGGGCTGATCCGAGAGCTCGATGCCGCCCGGACGGATAGAGGTGACGAACAAGGTGTCCAGGCCCGGGCCGCCAAAGGCGCACATCGCCGGCTTTTTCACCGGCACGGCAAGGGAGCGGTCAAGGCGGCCATCGGGCGTTAAGCGGTGCACCAGGCCGGCATCGTTGCCGCAGATCCAGTAGCAGCCGTCTTCGTCCACGGCTGCGCCGTCGGGTCGGCCAGGGAATTCATGCATGTCGACGAACACGCGGCGGTTGTAGGGCGTACCCGTGTCGATGTCGTAGTCGAAGGCCCAGATAGTCTGCACGTGCGGGTGCGAGTCGGAGAGGTACATGCGTGTGCCATCCGGGCTGAAGGCCAGTCCATTGGGCACGATGAAGTCATCCAGGCGCACCTGCAGCGGTCCCGCTTCGCCGTCGAAGCGGTAGAGCGCGCCGACCCGGGCACCGGCGCTCATGTCGAGCAACATGGTGCCGGCCCAGAAGCGGCCCTGGCGGTCGCAGCGACCGTCGTTGAAGCGCATTTGCGGCCGAGCATGTTCCACGCAGATCAGGCGTTCACTCCGAATGCCGCCGTTGGCATCGGGCAGCAGATGGAACAGTCCGCTCTGCATGCCGGCGATCCAGCCACCACCCAGGGTGTCGCTGCGTCGGGCGATGCACGCGATCATTTCGTCGGTCTGCCAGCTGCGGCTGGCGCCATCCCGGGCGCTCCAGCAGTGCAGTCGGCGCGCCGGAATGTCGACCCAGTAAAGGGCCTGTTCCTGCGGGTGCCACACGGGGCTTTCACCCGTGCCGTTGCGGGCATCCAGAATCAGTTCTGCTTGCATGGCGTGGATCTCTTGTTCTTGTTGGCCGCGCTTGTCAGGAGCAGGTCTCGGTCACTCGAATGGCCCGGCGGCGACGAAGGCTCCGCCCTGGTAGACCGCTACCGGGTCGTTCGCAGCCGGCGCTGGCTGCGCTTCGACTTTGGCGCGGAAGGGCTCGGAACTGTCCTGGGGGCTGTAGTCGAGATGGCTGGCGAGATGGTTGTTCCACCAGACGTCCTTGTTGTCGGACATGCCGTAGACCACGGTGTGGCCGACGTTGGGGGTGAACAGTGCCTTGCCGATCAGTTGGGTGAGATCGCGATAGCTCAGCCAGGTGGACATCATCCGGCGGTTCTGCGGCTCGGGGAACGAGGAGCCGATGCGAATACTCACCGTCTCGATGCCGTAGCGATCGAAGTAGAAGCTCGCAACGTCCTCGCCATAGGACTTGGACAGGCCGTAATAGCCGTCCGGGCGGCGAGCACAGGCGGCGTCGATGTGTTCGTCCTGGCGGTAGAACCCGATTACATGGTTGGAGCTGGCGAAGATCACACGCTTCACGCCATGGCGGCGCGCGGCTTCATAGATATGGAACACCCCGCGGATATTGGCCTCGAGGATTTCCTCGAAGGGTCGCTCCACCGACACGCCACCGAAGTGCAGGATGGCGTCGACGCCTTGCACCAGGGCATCAACCGCCGATTTATCGGCGAGATCGCAGGGAATCACTTCTTCGTGAGGGCCCATGGCGGGTGCCATCGGCGCGATGTCGGACAGCCGCAGCACTTCGGCGAAGGGGCGGACGTTCTCGCGCAGGACTTTGCCGAGGCCGCCGGCGGCACCGGTGAGCAGGATGCGCTTGAGGCACGGTGATGCGGATTGGGAAGGGATCATGTCTCTGGCCTTTCCGTTGTTGTTATTAGAAGTGTTGTCATATGTTGTCGTATGACTTGCCCGAATTATCAACAGGGCTTCTTGGCGTTGTCAACGCGACATAGGTGGAAAATTGCGTGGAAAGAGGACCGCCTGGCGCGGTCTGCAGTCCGCCAGGATCGTCATCTGGTGAAGCCCTGTTTTGGTGCGACGGCTCTGGAATAGTGGTTATGGGTCGAAGGCATTTGTCCAGAAGTAGTCGGCTACCGCTGGTCGAAAGCGGGCGAAGAGCGAACGGAGGGATGAGTAGGGGTTGGCAATTTTTTTAGTTGTACGATAACGTATCTCTCAAGCCGGATTGCCGGCTCAACTCAAACCGCTTCGCAGGGTGCTCGAATAATGAATCCACAAGAACTCAAGTCCATCCTCTCCTCCGGCCTGCTGTCCTTCCCCGTTACGGACTTCGACGCTGCCGGCAACTTCCGCGCCGACACCTATGCCCGTCGCCTGGAATGGTTGGCGCCTTACGGTGCTTCGGCGCTCTTCGCCGCGGGCGGTACCGGTGAATTCTTCTCCCTGGCACCGGACGAGTACTCTGCCGTCATCAAGACTGCCGTCGACACCTGCGCCGGCAGCGTCCCGATCCTCGCCGGTGTCGGCGGTCCCACCCGTCAGGCGATCCAGTACGCCCAGGAAGCCGAGCGCCTTGGTGCCAAGGGCCTGCTGCTGCTGCCGCACTACCTGACCGAAGCCAGCCAGGAAGGCGTGGCCGCTCATGTCGAGCAGGTCTGCAAGTCGGTGAACATCGGCGTGGTGGTCTACAACCGCAACGTCTGCCGCCTGACCCCGGCGCTGCTGGAGCAACTGGCCGAGCGCTGCCCGAACCTGATCGGCTACAAGGACGGCCTGGGCGACATCGAACTGATGGTCGCCATCCGCCGTCGTCTCGGTGACCGCTTCAGCTACCTGGGCGGCCTGCCTACCGCAGAGGTTTATGCAGCCGCCTACAAGGCACTCGGCGTGCCGGTGTATTCCTCCGCCGTCTTCAACTTCATTCCGAGGACCGCGATGGACTTCTACAGCGCCATCGCCCGTGACGACCACGAAACCGTCGGCAAGCTGATCGACGACTTCTTCCTGCCCTACCTGGAAATCCGCAACCGCCGCGCGGGCTATGCCGTCAGCATCGTCAAGGCCGGCGCGCGAATCGCCGGTTATGACGCCGGCCCGGTTCGCGCACCGCTGACTGACCTGCTGCCGGACGAGTACGAGCGTCTCGCCGCGCTGATCGACGCCCAGGGCGCGCAGTGACCCGCAACCAGGAGAAGGCTCGTGACTGACAAACGCTTCGATAGCTACATAGGTGGGGAGTGGGTGGCTGGCAACGGCTACTCGCGCAACATCAACCCCTCCGACCTCTCCGACTGCCTGGGCGAATACGCCCAGGCCGACGCCGCCCAGGTGGCCCAGGCCATCGAAGCCGCCCGCGCGGCGTTCCCGGCCTGGGCGGTTTCCGGTATCCAGGCCCGCGCCGATGCGCTCGACAAGGTGGGTAGCGAGATCCTCGCCCGCCGCGAAGAACTGGGCACCCTGCTGGCGCGGGAAGAGGGCAAGACCCTGCCCGAAGCCATCGGCGAGGTCAGCCGCGCCGGCAACATCTTCAAGTTCTTCGCCGGTGAGTGCCTGCGCCTGTCCGGCGAAGTGGTGCCCTCGGTACGCCCCGGCGTCTCGGTGGAAGTCACTCGCGAACCCCTGGGCGTGATCGGCCTGATCACGCCCTGGAACTTCCCCATCGCCATTCCGGCCTGGAAGATCGCCCCGGCGCTGGCCTATGGCAACTGCGTGGTGTTCAAGCCTGCCGACCTGGTGCCTGGCAGTGCCTGGGCGCTGGCGGAAATCATCTCCCGTGCCGGCTTCCCCGCTGGCGTGTTCAACCTGGTGATGGGCAGTGGTCGCGTAGTCGGCGAAGCCATGGTCAATGACGCTCGCGTCGACGGCATCAGCTTTACCGGTTCCGTTGGCGTTGGCCGCACCATCGCCGCTGCCTGCGCCGCCCGTGGCGCCAAGGTGCAGCTGGAGATGGGGGGCAAGAATCCGCAGGTGATCCTCGATGACGCGGACCTGAAGACCGCCGTTGAGCTCGCCGTGCAGAGCGCTTTCTACTCCACCGGCCAGCGCTGCACCGCCAGCAGCCGCCTGATCGTCACTGCCGGCATCCACGACCGTTTCGTCGAAGCCATGGCTGAACGCATGCGCTCGATCCGCGTCGGCCATGCGCTCCATAGCGGTATCGATATCGGCCCGGTGGTGTCCCAGGCCCAGTTGGAGCAGGACCTGCGCTACATCGACATCGGCCGCGACGAAGGCGCGCGCCTGGTGGCTGGTGGCGGGCGGGTGAGCTGCGACACCGATGGCTATTTCATGGCGCCTGCGCTGTTCGCCGACAGCGAGGCGGGCATGCGCATCAGCCGCGAGGAAATCTTCGGTCCGGTGGCCAACGTCATCCGCGTGGCCAGCTTTGATGAGGCGCTGGCGCTGGCCAACGATACCGAGTTCGGTCTGTCCGCCGGTATCGCCACCACCTCGCTGAAATACGCCAACCATTTCAAGCGCCACGCCCAGGCCGGGATGGTCATGGTCAACCTGCCCACTGCCGGGGTGGATTACCACGTGCCGTTCGGTGGTCGCAAAGGCTCGTCCTACGGCCCGCGCGAACAGGGTCGCTACGCCCAGGAGTTCTACACCACGGTGAAGACCACCTACATCGGGAGTTGATCCGGCGCAGCAGGACGACTCGGGGGCAGGTCCTGCCCTCGAGCCTCAACAGGGACTACCAGTACAACAACAAGCACAGGTAGGAATCGCTCGTGAAGATCAAACGAGTCAGAGTCACCCCCATCGCCTTCCGCGATGCGCCGCTGCTGAACGCCAGCGGTATCCACGAACCTTTCGCGCTGCGCTCGATCATCGAAGTGGAGAGCGACAACGGTTACATCGGTCTTGGCGAAAGCTATGGCGATGCACCGGTGCTCGCCGTGCTGCAGGCCATGCAGGACAGCCTGGTCGGGCTGGACGCGTTCGACCTGAACGGCCTGCGTGCCCGCGTTATCCAGACCGTCGCTCGCCTCGGGCCCGCCGAAGCCGGTGCGGAACTGGCACCGGGTTCTCACCCCAGCAAGCAGGTGGCCAACGCCTATTCCGCGTTCGAGGTCGCCTTCCTCGACGTGCAGGCCCGCTCCTTGAACATGCCCCTGGTGGACCTGCTGGGCGGCGCCATTCGCACTGAAGTGCCCTTCAGCGCCTACCTCTTCTTCAAGTACGCCAGGCACATCGACGCGCCTTACGCGCCGGATTCCTGGGGCGAAGCCCTCAGCGAGGAGCAGATCGTCGCCCAGGCCGCGCGGATGATCGAAGCCCACGGCTTCAAGAGCATCAAGCTGAAGGCTGGCACCTTGCAGCCCGAGCATGAAGTAGCCTGCATCAAGGCGCTGAAGAAGGCCTTCCCCGACCACCCGCTACGCATCGACCCCAACGGCAACTGGTCGCTGGAAACGGCGCTGCGCATGGCCGAGCTGCTGGGCGATGACTTGCAGTACTACGAGGACCCGACCCCCGGCCTCGACGCAATGGCCGAACTGCACGAGCGCACCGGTATGCAACTGGCCACGAACATGGTGGTCACCGACTTCGACGAGTTCCGTCGTAGCGTCGCGCTTAACAGCGTGCAGATTGTCCTCGCCGATCACCACTACTGGGGTGGCCTGCGCGACACCCAGGCGCTGGCGCGGATGTGCGACACCTTCGGCCTCGGCCTGTCGATGCACTCCAATTCGCACTTGGGCATCAGCCTGATGGCCATGACCCACTTGGCGGCTTCGGTGCCCAACCTCACCTACGCCTGCGATACGCATTACCCGTGGCAGGAAGAGGACGAAGAGGTGATCAAGGGCGGCAAGCTGCCGATCCAGGACGGTTGCGTTCGCCTCACCCGAGCACCGGGCCTGGGCGTGGAACTGGATCAGGACCAACTGGCCAAACTCCACGAACAGTACCTCTCCATCGATATCCGAAGTCGCGACGACGCGCGGCAGATGCGCAAGTACGACCCGGCCTGGACAATTCGCAAGCCGAGGTTCTGACCCCGTCCGCTGCCTGCGGAATGCAACACGACACTTGCGCGGTATAACCGCGCGAGCTCTTCGACAAGAACAATTCAGAGAGAAGAACCATGGGCGAAGTGCTGAAACAAACCCGTGTGCGTTACCTGATCCTGCTCATGCTGTTCCTGGTGACCACCATCAACTATGCCGACCGCGCGACTATCTCCATCGCCGGTTCCACCATGCAGAAAGAGCTTGGCATCGACGCCGTCATGCTCGGTTATATCTTCTCCGCCTTTGGCTGGGCCTACGTGCTCGGTCAGATCCCGGGCGGCTGGCTGCTCGACCGCTTCGGCTCCAAGCGTGTCTATGCGGTGAGCATTTTCACCTGGTCACTGTTCACCCTGATGCAGGGCTTCGTGGATACCCTGCCGGTGGCCTGGACCGTCGTCACGCTGTTCATGCTGCGCTTCCTGGTGGGCTTCGCCGAAGCACCGTCCTTCCCCGGCAACGCGCGCATCGTCGCCGCCTGGTTCCCCACTGCCGAACGCGGCACGGCATCGGCCGTGTTCAACTCCGCCCAGTACTTCGCCACGGTGCTCTTCGCCCCGCTGATGGGCTGGATCGTCCACAGCTTCGGCTGGGAACACGTGTTCATCGTCATGGGCGTAATCGGCATCCTGTTCTCCGCGGTCTGGCTGAAGTTCATCTTCAACCCGAAAGATCATCCGCTGGCCAACAAGGCGGAGATCGACCACATCGCCGCCAACGGCGCGCTGGTGGACATGGACCAGAATCGCAAGCTGCCAGGCAACGGGCCGAAGTGGGAGCACATCAAGCAACTGGTGGGCAGTCGCATGATGGCCGGTATCTACCTGGGCCAGTTCTGCATCAACGCCATCACCTACTTCTTCCTCACCTGGTTCCCGGTGTACCTGGTGCAGGAACGCGGCATGACCATCCTCAAGGCCGGCATCATCGCCTCCTTGCCGGCCATCTGCGGCTTCATCGGCGGCGTGCTCGGCGGTGTGCTGTCCGACTGGATGCTGCGCCGTGGCCATTCCCTCAGCGTGGCGCGCAAGACCCCGATCGTCTGCGGCATGCTGCTGTCGATGAGCATGATCCTCTGCAACTACGTGGACGCTGACTGGATGGTGGTGGGCTTCATGGCCCTGGCCTTCTTCGGCAAAGGCATCGGTGCCCTCGGCTGGGCAGTGATGTCGGACACTTCGCCCAAGCAGATCGCCGGCCTGTCCGGTGGCATCTTCAACACCTGCGGCAACCTGTCTTCGATCACCACCCCCATCGTCATCGGCTACATCATCGCCGCCACCGGTTCCTTCAAGTGGGCCCTGGTATTCGTTGGCGTCAACGCCTTCATCGCCGCGTTCAGCTACCTGTTCATCGTCGGCGAGATCAAGCGTGTCGAACTCAAAGGTGCAAAGACTGACGTCGAGGTTCCGGCAGCCGCTAGCGAAGCACCTGCCGCAAGCCCGGCCCGTTAATTCGTAGAAGGACAAGGCAATGACTCAACAGAATCTTCACCAGGGCGCACCGCGCATCACCGAACTGCAAGTGGTACCGGTGGCCGGTCAGGACAGCATGCTGCTCAACCTCAGCGGCGCCCACGCTCCGTACTTCACCCGCAACGTGGTGATCCTCAAGGACAACGCCGGCCATGTAGGCGTCGGCGAGGTGCCCGGCGGCGAAGCCATTCGCCAGACCCTGGAAGACGCCCGCGCGTTGCTGGTGGGCCAGTCCATCGGCAACTACCAGCGCCTGCTCAACCAGGTGCGCCAGGCCTTTGCCGACCGCGATTCCGGCGGCCGTGGCCTGCAGACCTTCGACCTGCGCATTGCCATCCACGCCGTCACCGCCCTGGAGGCGGCCCTGCTCGACCTGCTCGGCCAGCACCTGGACGTGCCGGTGGCCGCCCTGCTCGGCGAAGGCCAGCAGCGCGACGAAGTGGAAATGCTCGGCTACCTGTTCTATGTCGGCGACCGCAACAAGACCGAGCTCGACTACCGCAGCGAAGCGGACGCCGATGACGCCTGGTTCCGCCTGCGCAACGAAGAGGCGCTGACCCCGGAAGCGGTCGTGCGCCTGGCCGAGGCGGCACATGCCCGCTACGGCTTCAATGACTTCAAACTCAAGGGCGGCGTCCTGCGCGGCGAAGCGGAAATCGAGGCGGTCACCGCACTGGCCGAACGCTTCCCCGAGGCGCGCATCACCCTCGACCCCAACGGGGCCTGGTCCCTGAAGGACGCCATCAGGCTGTGCCGCGACCAGCACCAGGTGCTGGCCTACGCCGAAGACCCCTGCGGCGCGGAGAACGGCTACTCCGGCCGCGAGGTGATGACCGAGTTCCGCCGCGCCACCGGACTGCCCACCGCCACCAACATGATTGCCACCGACTGGCGCCAGATGGGCCACGCCATCTCGCTGCAGTCTGTGGATATCCCCCTGGCCGACCCGCACTTCTGGACCATGCAGGGCTCGGTACGGGTGGCGCAGATGTGCAACGACTGGGGCCTGACCTGGGGCTCGCACTCCAACAACCACTTCGACATTTCCCTGGCGATGTTCACCCACGTCGCCGCGGCGGCGCCGGGCAAGATCACCGCCATCGACACCCATTGGATCTGGCAGGACGGCCAGCGCCTGACCAGGGAGCCGCTGCGCATCAAGGGCGGCAAGGTCGCGGTGCCGCAGAAGCCGGGCCTGGGTGTCGAACTGGATATGGACGAACTGGCCAAGGCCCACGCGCTGTACAAGTCCAAGGGACTGGGCGCTCGCGACGACGCCATCGCCATGCAGTACCTGGTGCCGAACTGGACCTTCAACAACAAGCGCCCCTGCCTGGTGCGTTAGCCGGGGTGTGGGGGCGATTTCAATCGCGAATGAATTCGCTCCCACAGATGTGGATATCGCTCTTCAATCCACCGAGCCACAGAACAACAACGGAGTCAGTGCCTTGGTGTGGGCTTCAGCCCACCGTCGATGCCTGAACTCAGAACAACGGAGTCAGCCATGCAGTTGATCCAACACCAGGACTCGCCCCGCCATGTGCGCCTGCACCCGGACGACAACGTCGCCATCGTGGTCAACGAGCAGGGCGTGGCGGAGGGCGGCCAGTTTCCCGATGGCCTGGTCACCCGTGAAGCTATTCCCCAGAGCCACAAGGTCACCCTGGTGGACATTCCTGCTGGCGGCGCCGTGCTGCGCTACGGCACTGTGATCGGCCATGCCTTGAAGCCCATTCCCCGTGGCAGCTGGGTGCGCGAGGAACTGCTGAGCATTCCCGAAGCGCCGGGGCTGGAAAACCTGCCCATGGCCACCGCCGTGCCGCCGCCCATGGCGCCGCTGGAGGGCTACAGCTTCGAAGGTTTCCGCAACCCGGACGGCAGTGTCGGCACCCGCAATATCCTCGGTGTGACCACCACCGTGCAGTGCGTCACCGGGGTGCTCGACCACTGCGTCGACCGGGTGCGCAAGGAGCTCCTGCTGAAGTACCCCAATGTCGATGACGTGGTCGCCCTGACCCACAGCTACGGCTGCGGCGTGGCGATCAACGCCCCGGATGCAGTGATCCCGATCCGCACCCTGCACAACATCGCACGCAACCCCAACCTTGGCGGCCAGGCGCTGGTCATCGGCCTTGGCTGCGAGAAACTGCAGGCCGAGCAACTGATGCCGGGCGACGAACTCACCGCCGGACAGGACGAGGAAGCCTGGCTGTTCCGCCTGCAGGATTCAGCCAGCGGTTTTGCCGGCATGGTCGAGCAGATCATGGGCATGATCGAGGACCGCCTGAAGGTTCTCGACCAGCGCCGCCGGGAAACCTGCCCGGCCTCCGAGTTGGTGTTGGGCATGCAGTGTGGCGGCAGCGATGCCTTCTCCGGCGTCACCGCCAACCCGGCCCTGGGCGTGGCGGCTGACCTGCTGGTGCGCGCCGGTGCCACCGTGATGTTCTCGGAGAACACCGAAGTGCGCGACGGCATCCACCTGCTCACCCCGCGTGCGGCGACTCCCGAAGTGGCCCAGGCGCTGGTGCGCGAAATGGACTGGTACGACCGCTACCTGGCCCGAGGCATGGCCGATCGCAGCGCCAATACCACGCCTGGCAACAAGAAGGGTGGGCTGAACAACATCGTCGAAAAGGCCATGGGCTCTATCGCCAAATCCGGCAACAGCGCCATCGCCGGCGTCGTCGCTCCGGGCGAGCGCGTGCGCGGCAAGGGCCTGCAGTATTGCGCGACCCCGGCCAGCGACTTCGTCTGCGGCACCCTGCAACTGGCCGCCGGCATGAACCTGCATGTATTCACCACCGGCCGTGGCACGCCCTACGGCTTGTCCATGGTGCCGGTGATCAAGGTCTCCACGCGTACCCAACTGGCTGAGCGCTGGCCCGACCTGATTGACGTTGACGCCGGACGCATCACCAGCGGACGCATCACACTGGATGAGATGGGCTGGGAGCTGTTCCGCTACTACCTGGACGTGGCCAGCGGTCGTGAGCACACCTGGGCAGAGAAGCACCGGCTGCACAACGACCTGACCCTGTTCAACCCCGCGCCGGTGACCTGAGTTACTGGCGTCGCATCGGAGATTCCGGATGGAACCCAAGATCCTCCACGTCGGCCCACTGACCGAGCGCTTCAACCAGCGCCTGGCCAATGAGCATGACGTTGTGCCGCTGTGGCAGCAGGGCGATGCCTTGGCCTTTCTCGATGCGCACGGCTCCGCGTTCGAGGTGGTGGTCACCTCGGCGCGTTTCGGCTGCTCTGCCGCCATGCTCGAGCGCCTGTCCAACGTGCGCGCCATCTGCAGCTTCGGGGTCGGCTACGACGCCATCGCCATCGACGCGGCGCGCCAGCGTGGCATCCAGGTCAGCTCCACGCCGGACGTGCTCAACGACTGCGTGGCCGACCTGGCCATGGGCTTGCTGATCGACTGCGCGCGGCGCATCAGCGCGGCGGATCGTTTCGTGCGTGCCGGTCTTTGGCCGGCTGGCAACTTCTCCCTGGCGCGCAAGGTCAGCGGCAAGCGGTTGGGCATCGTCGGCCTTGGCCGCATCGGCAAGGATGTTGCGCGCCGCGCGGGGGGCTTCGACATGCTGGTGCGCTACCACAACCGTCGACCGGACGCTGACGCCCCCTACGGTTTCGAGCCGGACCTGCAGGCGCTGGCTCGCTGGGCGGACTTCCTGGTGCTGACCTGCCCCGGGGGCGCTGCCACACATCACCTGATCTCTGCCGCGGTGCTGGAGGCCCTGGGGCCGGAGGGCATTCTCATCAACGTTGCCCGGGGTTCGGTGGTGGACGAGCCGGCGCTTGTTGCCGCCCTGGCCGAAAGCCGCCTGGGCGGTGCCGGGCTGGATGTGTTCGCGTCCGAGCCCGATGTACCCGAGGCACTTTTCGCACTGGACAACGTGGTGCTGGCGCCGCATGTCGGCAGCGGCACCCGTGATACCCGCCTGCAGATGGAAGAACTGGTGTTCGCCAACCTGCGGGCATTCCTCGACAAGGGCGAGGTGCTGACCCCAGTGGTCTGAACTCGTCCGCTCCCCATAGCGGTGGTCGCGTCGGGCGGCCCCACTATGCGGCCCCGGTCACAAGCCGGACGCCGTTTCCTCTCACGAAATTGAGCTGCAGACTCGCAGTGACGGCGCACCACGAGTGCGCCGATTTTTTTCGTGTGTGCGGACGGCCCCCTCTACCTTTGGGAGAGGGGGCGGGGGTGAGGGCCACAGCAACTGAGTCCCCGCACCAAGAAAAAAGGCACCCGAAGGTGCCTTGAGGAAAGCCGGGATGAAGGGAGCCTTCCCCACCCCGGTTGGCGCATCAGAGGATCGACAACGGATAGTTGATGATCAAACGGTTTTCGTCGAACTCGTTGTTGCTGAAGTCGCGGCGAATGCTCGCGTTGCGCCACTTCACGTTGAGCGCCTTGAAGGCGCCACTTTGCACGGTGTAGCCGAGTTCGGTCTCACGACCCCATTCCTTGCCGTCGGTGACTGCGCCGACATGCACGTTGTCGCCGCTGATGTAGCGGTTCATCAGGGTCAGGCCGGGAACGCCGAGGGCGGCGAAGTTGTAGTCGTGGCGCACCTGCCAGGATTCTTCCTTGGCGTTGTCGTAGCTGGAGTTGTAGCTGTCGTTGGCCAGGGTGCCGCCGCTGGTGCCGTTGACGCGCATCCAGGCATCGTCGCCACTGACTTTCTGCAGGCCGACATAGAAGGTGCTGCCGCCGTACTTGGCCGACAGCAGGGCCGACCAGGTGCGGTTGTCGAGGTCACCGGCCAGGGCGCTGCCGTTCTCCTTGCCGTTGAAGTAGCCAAGGTTGGCGCCCAGGGTCCAGTCACCGACAGGCTGGCTGTGTATCACTTGCAGGTACTGCTGCTGGTAGATGTCTTCCAGTTCGGCGTACCACAGGCCAACCAGGGTGCGCTTCTCGTTGAAGGCGTATTCGCCGCCAGCGAAGTTGAAGCGATCGGAAGTGAAGGCGGCGCGGCCGTTCATGGACATGTCGTCCAGGCTCGCGTCGTTGCGCGGGCTGTTCTGGCGGAACTGGCCGCCATACAGCGTCAGGCCGTCGATTTCCTGGGAAGTGACCTGACCGCCCTGGAAGGTCTGCGGCAGCGAGCGACCGTCGTCGGAACGCAGGATCGGCAGCACCGGCATCCACTCGCCGACCTTCAACTCGGTCTTGGAGACGCGCATCTTGCCGGCCATGGCCAGGCGACCGAAGTCGTCGGCGGGGCGGCCGTCGTCATGCACCGGCAGCAGTTGGGTACCGCGGGTGCCCTTGCCGCC
>NZ_SSOK01000037.1:0-5410 GCF_029871195.1 Pseudomonas sp. BN415 | reverse complement strand
CCGTTACCGCGTACGTCGGTTGATGCGTGAGTTGGGCCTAGTCAGCAAGCAGCCGGGCTCGCACGCCTAAACAGGCCACGGTTGAACGGCCGGATATCCCGAACCGGCTGAACCGCGAGTTCGCTGTCCAGCATCCCAATCAGGTCTGGTGTGGCGACATCACCTACGTCTGGGCGCAAGGCCGTTGGCATTACCTGGCAGCGGTGCTGGATCTGCATACACGGCGGGTAATTGGCTGGGCGTTCTAGGCCAAGCCGGATGCCGAGCTGGTGATCAAGGCCCTGGACATGGCCTACGAACAACGTGGCAAGCCACAACAGGTGCTGTTCCATCGGATCAGGGCAGCCAGTACGCCAGTCGCGTGTTTCGGCAACGGCTCTGGCGCTACCGGATGCAGCAGAGCATGAGTCGCCGGGGTAACTGCTGGGGCAACTCGCCGATGGAGCGCCTGTTCCGCAGCCTGAAGTCGGAATGGATTCCCGCGACCGGCTACCTGACAGCCCTGGAGGCGCAGCGGTACATCAGTCATTACCTGATGTACCGCTACAACTGGATCAGGCCGCACCAATTCAATGACGGGCTACCGCCTGCCGTGGCCGAAGAAAAACTCAACCCACTGTCCGGGATGGGGTGACCACTACACAGTGCCAGCCCGGAGGGAAAGAAGGTGCTATTGGGCTCGATCTCGTACCAAGAGGATTTACTTCTCTAAGTAGCTGCCGTGGTAGAGTCTTGCTAGCGGAATGGTGTCTGGGGTGGCTAGTTAGGCTGTTGATTGGGGGACTGTTGCTTTAGGCCAGGAGGCTTCGGGTGAGCATCAAGCCTACGTGTTACTGGGGAAAGCCTGAGAATGGTGTGACGCTCTAATTGCGGATGGCGCATGAGCGTCTTCAATTCTGGCTGCCTAAAAGTGACAGGTTTAGTCGAAAGGGAGTTTTTTTGATAGTTATCAGACCTTCACAAGAAGATGAGCTTCCAAGCGAAGCTGGCGTCTATGGTTTTTTCATCTTGTTAGCTTCCAGGCAGAGAGTCGGTCTGCTGGGAGGCGAGCCATATTCTAGTGATGTGCTACTGAATGCGAAGGGGAATTTGGAGCGGCGCCTGGTAAAAATTCAGAAGCTGATCTCATCAAGAGTTCTAGATGGCGTGGTTAGAGAGCAAAATAAAAGCCAAGATGCCTCGGATTTTTATGAGGTTTTACTATCGCAAAAAAGTGCTTCTAATATCGTGTCTGCGATGGAGGGCGCGAAACTAGATTCTCTTCCTACAGTTGTTGATGCTCTTGAGAAAGCTAGTTTAATGGCAAGCCCCATCTACTGCGGCATGACCAGCGAGCAAACATTAGAGCAAAGATATAAACAGCATAAAGCAAATTTTTACGGTCGATCTGACCGAGAGGTCTTTGGTGCCCGGCTTTTGCGTTCAGGTTTGTCTTGGGATGATTTGATATTTGGATGCATCCCATTATCTACAGGGCGCTTAGATATTCGATCAATTGAAAGGCTAATGCATATATTGCTTAAAGCTCCGCTATCTAATATATAAAGGAGAGGGTATGAAGAGATTCTCACAAGAGCACTATGATGTTCACCATGTAGGAAGCTTTGGTCGCTTCTTTTCGGGTGGCTCTTTCCCGGTCGATTATTTGCAGGCATCTTTTACTGCTGCAGATCTCCTGGATTTGACTTTTGCTCAGGATCTTCATCCGGATGGACAGGATTTTGAGTTGTTAATGCAGCGCGACATTGATAAAGAGCGAGTATTAAAGTCAGTAGTCCCATACATAAATCCATTGAATTCGGCAGATCAGAAGAATAGATCTATATTTTTTCCTCCACTTCTTGTTGCAATTGTTCCGGTAAAAAATAAGGCTATGCAGCCTTACTATCCTGATGAAAAAGTAGATGTAGATGTAAATGAGGGAGTTTTATATCGGGAGTGGCCGGGGCAGTTAAAAATCCAATTTTACTTGGATTCTGGAATTTCTGCTTATAGTCAGAAGCTTCTCAAGGATGGCAGCCTTGAAGAGTTTAAAGTTGATAAGTCGCCTGTAAGGTTGTCAATTCGTAAGCCAAAGGGAAGCGAAGCAGGTGCGAGCCTTGTGGTTATTGATGGTCAACACCGTTTGGCTGCTCTCATGCATGTCTATAAGCTAAACCCCGCGGTTCTGGATGGCGTCTGTGTTCCTGTATGTATTCTCTTTCCTCCGAATAGTACCCTTGCCTACAAGGAGTATATGAAGGAGGAGGTTCTGACAGTTCATTCTGTTTTCCGATCTCTCTTCGTTGACGTTAATACAACCATGCAGCATGTTGGGGGGCACTTCAGTATCTTGCTTTCCGATTCATCTTTAAGTGGAATTATTTGTCGTAGATTCTGCGATGCAGTGTTTAAAAAACACAATGCTCGTGGGCTTGCTCAAATTGAGTGGAATATCAAGTCTAAGAAAGATGCGACGATAATAAATCGTCCGTACTCTATCACCAGTATCGGGATACTTGATAAGGCCCTTACGAAGGCGTTTGCTGGGTCGAGTAATGGTAAATCATCATTGCTCAGCTTTGTTCTGGCTTTACCTGAGGTTGAGGCTCAGCTCTATGCTGGAGATAGTGATGGGGATGATGATGAGCCGAGTGCAATCGAGTGGGAGCATTTCTCGCTGCATCAGAAAAAAATCATAGAAGGGCAGGTTGCAAAACATGTTGTTCCATGTTTGGAGGAGATATTCTTCAATATGGATGGCTACAAGTCTTTGCATAAGAAGTTCTGCAATGCGCTTGATGCTCTAGAAGCAGAAAGGGATGCCTCTCTTAGTCCAGAGTTTTATAATTCAGCGATTCAACAAATTCTTGATTATAAGCCTATAGAGGATGAAAAGGCTTATCGTCGATCTAAAGACATTTGTGCTGCTTTTGAAAATGAAATTGAGTCTGCTTTTGACGGGCATGTTGAGGGGCTTTTGCAGTATGCGATTGTTCAGCGTGGCATATTAGATGCTTGGAGTGTTTTGCTAGAAAAACTCAAAGATCTTGCTGTTACGCCACTCAAGATTACTCAGTCTTTCGTCACGTTGCTTAATCTGGCATTTCGTAATGATGGCGAGCTATTGAAGCCTCAGAAGTTATATATGCAATATACGGTCTGGGAAACTGTGAATATTAAGCCGACTGAGGAATCAAGGGCGGCCATTGCCAACTGTATACTGACGCTCCTTGCTACTGATGCAGTCGCTGATGATTTTTCACAATCCTTAGGTCTTGATGACGATTCCGCAACTAAGGTTGCAGAGCGCCTGCGTATTTTGGGCGTTGCTCGAGCTGGGGATCTCATAGGTCAATATCACAAGCTCAGACAAAAATATTTCTTGAAAACATACAAGGTAGAATTCGCTCTACTTTCTGATGATGAGCGGGCGATGCTTTCTAGTATGGAAGAGGAGTACCAGAAGCAATTGCAAGAAGTTAGGGAGAATCAGAGAAAGCAGGAGGAGGTAAGCAATGAGTTTCAGGTGCAAGTTGAGAAATATGTTGGGCGCGATGTTAAACGAGCTATTAGTGATTTCCGTAAAGCCTTCAAATACGACGGAGGCATAGCCGTAGAGGAAAAATTCGCCGACGTTGAGGCCGAGTAGTGGCTTTTATAGCTATCAATTTGCCTGCTGATGATAATAAAGAGCTCTTCGCCCTGGAGGTGGAGAGCCTTATCGGGCGGATGGGTGGTGGTCAACACCATTTGATTATGTATGAACCTCAAGGGGGTGGGGGGTTTATAGAGTATCTTGAGGAATTGGGTGTTAGTAATTTCAGTTTCTCTTATGTGAGCTTCTTTCTTTCCCCGCTGGATGTTGAGATTCTTTCTTATTCTCTCGGTAGAGATAAATGGGGCGATAGGTATTTTGCAGCTGATGGTAAGCTTCTACTTCTGAGTAGATGTGGGGAGTTTTCTCTTTTTCTTGTATTAAATTCCCCGCAGGCAGTTGTCGGCGCTAGAGGGTTGGATTCTCTAGACTCTACTATTAGATTGCTGATAGCTTTTTTGGCTGCTTATGATTCCTCACCGATTATTTCAGATTTGAGGGTTAGGCTAATCGCACTTGAGAATATTTTTAATTTCTTAGAGATTCGATCCTGCCTGGGAGAATGCCAATCTAGTGATTCTGTAAGTGGGATATCTAGATCAGTCCAGGAGTCAATTGCATTTATTAAGAAGCTGGAGCTCGCTAAGTCGGCTGCATTTAAGAGTCTTCTGGCGTGTGCAGAGCATCTTCGTGACGGAAAACTAATCCATTCTAATCTTGTTGTTCCTCCAAGAAATAGTGTGGACTATATATTTTTCAGAAAGATATATACATGGGCGGCAAGCCTTCATCTTGCGCATGCGGTTTTTCTATCTTTACGCCAAGGCTATTCAAATGAGGCGATTCATCATTGTGTGCGGGCCTTAGAGTGCTATTTATCAGGAGTTTTAGTTGCCAGCAGGAAAGTTGATGTTCGAGGCAATGGCCATCTGTATCACCAAGGGGTTAAGGTAAGTGGAGTTGGCTTGTTGCTGCGACTCTCA
The DNA here is from genome assembly GCF_029871195.1 of Pseudomonas sp. BN415. Classification (NCBI taxonomy): domain Bacteria; kingdom Pseudomonadati; phylum Pseudomonadota; class Gammaproteobacteria; order Pseudomonadales; family Pseudomonadaceae; genus Pseudomonas; species Pseudomonas sp. BN415. The sequence continues at coordinate 850 of NZ_SSOK01000037.1, read as the reverse complement.
CCTGTTCCTGCTTCACTGGACATTGATCATGTAGTTAGCTGTCGAAATAGGTCCGAGTTGGCTCATGGTTCGAAGCGGTGGAAGTGCTCTGTTTCACAGTCTGCAGTAGAGGTTGTAAAGAATTTCATCGTTTCAATAGATGCGGTACATGCAGAAGGTGATTTTATTAAACACTATCGTAAGGCTGCTTCTGTTGATTTTGTTAGGGTAACAGAGAGTGCGATCAGTGATTTTCTTTCTACTGTAGAGGCTGAATATTTTCTTTCATAAGTAGAACTAGGTTTTCTAAGTCCTACTCAATATTCATATTGGGCATGGTTCTTCTTCGCTATCCCGCTAAGCGTTCCCTTCTGTACGAGTTAGAGGTCTTTTTTAGGGTGTAGTGGTCAACCCATCCCGGACAGTGGGTTGAGTTTTTCTTCGGCCACGGCAGGCGGTAGCCCGTCATTGAATTGGTGCGGCCTGATCCAGCTGCGAGCCCGGCTGCTTGCTGACTAGGCCCAACTCACGCATCAACCGACGTACGCGGTAACGGCCAATCGTCACGCCGTCCTCGCGCAGCAGGCCCAGGATGCTGCGGCTGCCGGCCGAGCCTCGACTCTGGCAACTGGTTGACCTGGCTGCGTAGCGCAACGCGGCGAGCATCGACACGGCGCCGTCGAAGACGGTGGGCGTAGTAGCAAGACCGCGCCACATCGAAAGCTGAACAGACCACTTCCACCGGCTCCTGCTCACTCAACTGGTCTATCAGCGCGTACGATCGAGTTCGTCCGACATCAAGAGAGCGGTAGCCTTCCTAAGAAACACCTTCTACAGCCTGCAGGGTGAAGCCAAACTCAGCAGCCCGCCG
>NZ_SSOK01000036.1:0-10924 GCF_029871195.1 Pseudomonas sp. BN415 | reverse complement strand
CCTATGTATGGACTCGCCTTTTACTGTCAACCCGCTTTGAACAGAGAAACCCGGTTGCATCTATGTATCAGGCCTCAGCAAGGGAGCCGCAAAGGGGCTCCGGGCCAACATTGTCTGAGCTCGCGCCGTGCCAATTACGAAGAGGCTTAGGGGCCAGTAGGATGGCAGGCATCATCGCGCGACGGTCTGACCTGGGGTCAATGTTCTCAGCAGCGGTTGAGGCGCTCAGCGCCTCGGTGGCGGGATCTCGTGGGATCTATTCGGCTATCGTTGCTCCCGGTTGGACAGAGGGATTACGGCAGTAGCGGGCGTCCGACTGCAGCAGCACCCAGACGATACGCAAGTTGCGGTTGGCCAGACGTATGGCCGCCCCCTTGCGTCCGTGCCGCTGCATCCAGCGGTTCAGCCGACGGTCGTCCACTTCCTCGGAGTCAGCCTTGAGCGTGCGGAGCACCGCATGGGCGCCCTCGACCATCAGGCTGCGCAGATAACCATCACCGCGTTTGCTCATCTTGCCGAGCCGAACCTTCTGCCCGCTGCTGTGCTGATCGGGTACCAGGCCAAAGTAGGCCGCGAACTGGCGTGCATTCGGGAAGCACGCGGGCTTGACCTGCTTGGCGACCAGGGCAGTGGCGATGATCGGCCCAACCCCGCGCACGCTCATCAGTCGCGAGGCGGTCTTGTCCGCGCGTGCACATTGTTCCAGCCGTTTGGTCAGCAGCAGGAGACGGCCTTCCAGCGCCTGCCATTCCGCCTGCATATCGGCGATCAGCTCACGCAGCAGGTCTGGCAGCGGCAACGTGGCATCCTCCAGAATCCGGCTCACGCGGTCGCTGAGCGCTGCAGCGCCTTGCGGGATCGCCAGGCCATGCTCGAGCAGCAGCCCCCGGATTTGATTGCCCAGCGTCGTCCGGCGCCGTAGGTAGCCCTGTCTGACCCGATGCGCCGCCTGCATGGCCAGGGCCTCCACGGTTTTCACCGGTACGGCATGGATGGTGGTATCGCGTCCGGCGCGCAAGATCGCCTGCGCATCGTTGCGATCGTTCTTGGCACCACTGCGGTGCTCGGCGACTCGCTGTGCGGGTAACAAGCGCACCTGACAACCCAGGGCCTGCACCTGTCTTGCCCAGGCTTGTGCGCCCGGCCCGGTCTCCAGCAAGACCGTCGCGCCCTTGGCGATCTGGTACAAAAACCTCGAGAACGCCTCGCGCGACTGGAGACGCTTTTCGTACACCAGCTCTCCGTGCGCCTCTTCGCCGGCGATTTGGAACACCTGCTTGGCCAGATCAACAGCGACTGTCGTGCACAGAGAGAGCGTTTCCGGGTGTGCAGCTTGCGGTTTCGTCGTACGCTTTTGCATGGCCTTGCCCTCGCTGTCGGTGGTTATCGTAGGGTGCCACCGTGGCGCGCTCGACGCCTCGGCGAGGGCGAGTCCATCCAATTACGAAAAGCGCGGTGGCACCTTTGTAATTGGATGGTTTGATTCATCCGGGCTACGCTGCGCTCAGCGCAGCTTGTCCACCATTGCCGCAATCACCGTCAGCACGTCCTTGCCCAGGCGCTTGGAACGATCGCCGTTCCAGGCCGTGCGCGGGTGCGGGTTGTCGTCGTGGTCCTTGAATGGCATCTCGATGGTGAACGACAGGCAGTCGAAGGCCATGCCCACGGCATTGCAGGCCAGGGTGGTGTTGGCTTTGCCCGGTTCGTCACGGGGGTAACCGAACTTCGTCTGGAACTCGGCGCCCATGTCCATCAGGCGCTGGCGGAACTCGCTTTCGAGCGCTTCCAGGCGTGGCGTGTAACCGGGGTTGCCTTCGCAACCGGCGGTGAACACGTGGGGGATTTCCTCGTCGCCGTGGATGTCGAGGAAGAGGTCCACGCCCACTTTGCGCATCTGCTGCTGAACGAAGAACACCTCGGGCGTCTCGGTGTCGTCGGCCGACTGCCAGGCGCGGTTCAAGTCCTTGCCGGCGGCGTTGGTACGCAGGTGACCGCGGAAGGCGCCGTCCGGGTTCATGTTCGGCACCAGGTAAAGGTCGGCCTTGGCCAGCAACGCCTCCACTTCGGCATCGCCGCGCTTCGACAGGCGCTCGATCACGCCTTCCATGTACCACTCGGCCATGTGCTCGCCGGGGTGTTGCTGGGCGATGATCCAGACTTTGCGCTGGGCGTTCGGGTTGCGGCTGACGCGCAGCAGCGGGATCTCGCGGCCCTCGATGCTCGTGCCGATAGCCACGACCTCGGCGCCGGCCTTGTCCAAGGCTTCGCTGATCAGCCAGTCGTGACGGGCGCGGCTGTAAGGCTCGAAATAGGCGAACCAGATCTGCTCGTGGGTGGGCTCCAGGGCAAAGTGCAGGCCCTTGTCGTCGAAGCTGCTGGGGACTCGGAACCAGTTGACCTGGTCGTAGGAGGCGGCGGCGTTGTAGCCGGCCCAGGCGTGGCTGTAGGCGGACTGCCCGGCATTGGTCAGGCTGAAGCCGTGGCGCTGGCCGGGGGTCATGTCCTCGACCTTGAAGTGGAACCACTGGAAGTGGTGGCTCTTCAGGTCCGGGCGCATGGCCAGCAGCACCTGCTGCGGGTTACTGGCATCAATCACTTCGATATTGCCGCTGTCGAAGTCCGAGCTGATCTTCATGGATACCTCAGGGGCGGTGTTTCACGGTTGCGACAGGATCGCAGGTCAGACCACGCAGGGAAATCGTCGGGGCGACATCGACGGACAGCCGGCGCCCCGCACTCATCTACTCGCCGCGGTCTTCCAGACGCGCCAGGCGGGCTTCCAGGTCGGCGACCCGGGCTTCCAGTTCTTCGATGCGCGCATCGGCAGCTACACGCGACTCACCACGTTCCGGCTGGCTGGCACGCGCTTCCATCAAGGCCTCCAGATCCGCCGGCTCACCCATCAGGTGCATGTAACGATCCTCGCGCTGGCCACCCTGGCGCGGCATCAACACCACCAGCCCACGCGCGATCAGGCGTTCGAGCTGATGGCGGACGTCTTCGGTGTCGTCGAAGTCGGTCATGCGATTGCTGCGGGTCAGCAGTTCGCCCAGGGTCTGCGGGCCACGCAGCAGCAGCAGGCCGATCAGGATCAACTGCGGCTGTACGATTTCCAGCGCCTTGTCCGTACGCTGCTCCCAGCGGTCGGCGCGACTGCCCATCACCAGCTTCACCATGCCGCGCGACTCAAGGTTGCGCAGTGCCTGGCCGGCCTGGCCCGGGGTGACGTTCATCACCGGTTCGCGGCTGGTCTTCTGGTTGCAGGCCAGCACCAGGGCGTTGAGGGTCAGCGGGTAGGCTTCGGGGGTCGTGGCCTGCTTCTCGATCAGGCTACCGACGAGTCGGGCCTCGATGGCAGTGAGGGGAGCTTCGGCGAACTGGGCATGAATCTCGGTGGACATAGCACTATCCGTTTGCTGAAAAGTGCCACTAGCCTAGTCCCCGGCGGCTAGCGAGAAAAGCGTTCTACGAGGAAGTCGATGAAGGCCCGCACCTTGGCCGGCAAACGGCGCCCCGGTGGACAGACCGCGTAGATCTGCGAACTGGGCAACGCAAAGTCCTGCAGCACTTCCACCAGCCGGCCGTTGGCCAGGTTTTCCTCCAGCAGGAAGCGCGGCAGCGAAACCAGGCCGAGGCCATCCACCGCGGCCTGCACCAGCACCTCACCATTGTTGGCGATCAGCCGCGGCCGCACCGTCACCGAACGCCACTCACGCCCCATGAGGAACTGCCACTGGCTGCTATTGGCGCGGTTCTTGTACCCCAGGCACTGGTGCTCGCGCAGGTCGTCAGGCACTTCAGGGGTGCCATGTTCGGCAAGGTAGCCGGGGCTCGCGCAGACAGCATGGGGACAAGGCCCCAGCTCGCGGGCTACCAAGGTGGAATCGGGCAGGCGGCCGATGCGTAGGGTCAGGTCGTACCCCTCGTTGACCAGGTCCACGTAGCGATCGTTCAGGTCCAGCTCCACCTCCAATCCCGGATGGGCCTGCATGAACTCATTGAGCGCCGGCGACAGGTACTTGAGGCCGAAGGACATGGGCGCCGCCAGGCGCAACCGCCCGCGCAGTTCGCTTTGCAGACTGCGGGTGGCTTCCTCGGCCTCGACCAGGTCGCGGAGAATGCGCTGGGTGCGCTCGAAATAGTCCAGTCCGGTTTCGGTGAGGCTGAGGCGCCGGGTAGTCCGGTTGAATAACCGGCACTCCAGGTGCCGCTCCAGCGCGCTCATGCGCCGACTGACCACCGACTTGGCGATGTTCAGCCGCTGCGCCGCCGCCGAAAAGCTACCGGCCTCGACCACCACCACGAATACCCGCATGTCTTCGAACAGGTTCATCTCTTGCTGCCATTGAGGGGCGATGAGCCTTTATTGCAGGTTAGGCGGGATTGGGCATTGGCATTTGTTAAGGCACGCATTTGCAGGTCGCACACCTTGCGGGGGCGGATTCATTCGCCAAGGGTAGCGAAGCTGCCCCTCGCAGGCGTCCAGGACAGGCCACGGGCCGGCTTGGCGAGTAAACATCCACGTTCGTAGCCCGGATGAAATCCGGGAGCGACGATTGGAATTTCCCCGGATTTCATCCGGGCTACGGAGTGCATTGCCCCTACGGCAGGAGCATCACCCTCCCCTCCACTACCCGAACCGGCACTGCGTCCAGCCGGCTGCCTTCGCAGGGCCCTTCGATGCACTGACCGTCTTCGAAGCGGAACAGGGCGCTGTGATGGGCACACATCAGCACTTGGCTGCGGTAAGTACTGAACTCACCGGGACGGAAGTCCAGCGGCACCGAGAAATGCGGGCAGCGATTGCGGTAACCCCATACATCCTCGCCGCGACGGACCAGCACCAGCGCCTCGGCGCGACCGTCCAGTTCGGTGTTCAGTGCCAGGGCGCCGCCATCGGTGATGGCGTCCAACGTGCAGAGGGCGTTCATCCGCGCAGCTCCGGATTGCCCAACCCCCAGTTCCAGGGGCGGATCTCGATGTGTTCGAACAGCCCGGCGCGTACGTAGGGATCATCACCGAGAAAGGCCTGCACCTCGGCCAGGCTCATGGCCTCCACCACCAGCAGGGTGCCGTTCATGCGGCCGTTGCCGCAGTCCAGGGTGGGGCCGCCGAGGCGCACCACCACCCTGTGTGGATAGGGGTTACGCAAATGTTCCCGATGGGCCGGGCGCACCTGGTTGCGCAGGCCGAGCTGGTCCGGCTTGTCGGTGGCGAAAACGGCGAAGTACTGGCTCATGCGGTTTCGTGCTCCAGCACGAAGTCGTAGCTGGCCAGTCGGAAGGCCCCGTCAATGTCATGGCGGGCTGCCAGTGGATGGTTCGCCTGGCAAGGCTGATAGACCACCTTGAGAGAATCCTTCACGCCGAACACCACATCCGACTCCAGGTACGGGTCGTCATGGTTGAACAAGTGGGTGACCAGGGTACGGTGACCGGGCGCCATGACCATGAAATGCAGATGCGCCGGGCGCCACGGATGGCGGTCGCTGGCCTGGAGCAGGCGCCCCACGGGGCCGTCAGTGGGAATGGGGTAGCTCACCGGGATGATGGTGCGGATGGCAAAACGCCCCTCCTCATCCGTACGGTAGCGACCGCGCAGGTTGGCCAGGGGTTGATCCGGGTCCTGCCCGGAGTACATGCCGTTCTCGGCGGTCTGCCAGACATCCAGAACGGCACCCGCGATGGGCTCGCCCGTCGCGTCGAGCACACGCCCCAGTACCAGCGCCGGTTCACCCGGCGTGAAGGCCATGTTCTCGCCATGGCCGCGCTCGGGCATGCCGGCAATGTAGAACGGCCCGAATACCGTGGTTTCGGTGGCCGCGTCACTGGTCCGGTGGTTGATGGCGTCCACCAGCATGGAAAGACCGATCACATCGGACAGCAGGATGAACTCCTGGCGCACGATGCCGTCGCACTGCTTGCCGGTGTCTGTGAGGAAGCGGATACCTTCCAGCCATTCCCCCTCGGTCAGTTCCACCTCACTGGCGAAGGCATGGAGGTGGCGAACCAGGCTTTGCACCACCTGGCGCAGACGCGGGTTGGGCGTATTGGCGAAGGCGGCGACGGCCTGGGCAGAAATTTTCGCTTCGTTAGGCGGGATGTTGTTCATCTTGTGTTCCCGTTGGGTCGGTGACGGCGAGTGGCATGGAAGTTCCCTCTCCCTGAAGGGAGAGGGATTAGAACGTCACGCGGGAGGCAGGCCCTGCCAGGCGCGGAACAGCATGGCTTCGATGGCGTCCTGCTCGAAGGGCCGCGGGTTGAAGTAGGGACTGGAACAGGCGATCACCGCCGTTTCCGCTGGCCCCTCCTCGGGCAAGCCGAGCTCGGCGAGGGATGCCGGGATGCCCAGCGTCTGATTAAGGGCGAACAGCAGGTACCCGACCTCACCCGCCTCTTTCCCGCCCAGGGCTCGGGCCGCGCGGCGCAAGGGTTCGGCGGCGGCCTCGCGGTTGTAGTGGGCGGCATGGGGCAGCACCACCGCATGGGCCTGGGCGTGGGGCAGGTTGAAGGTGCCGCCCAGCGTGTGGCAGAGCTTGTGGTGGATGGCCATGCCCACCGAGCCCAGGCAGATACCGGCCAGCCAGGCGCCATAGAGCGCTCGGCTGCGGGCTTCGGCGTCTTCCGGGTTGGCCACCACGCCCGGCAGGGATTCGGCCAGCGCGCGGATGGACTCCTCCGCCATCAGAGTAATGATGGGGTTGGCGTCCTGGGCATAGAGGGCTTCCACCGCGTGGGCCATGGCGTTCATGCCGGAGCAGGCGGAAATGGCCGTCGGCAGGCTCAAGGTGAGCTGCGGGTCGTAGACCACTGTCTTCGGCAGCACGCGGAAGTCGCGCCCAGTCTTCTTCAGGCGGTTCTCGGTCATGCCGTAGATGGGGGTCATCTCCGAGCCCGCATAAGTGGTCGGCACGGCGATGATCGGCAGGCCGGACTCCAGGGCAATCGCCTTGCCCAGGCCAATGGTGGAACCGCCGCCGATGGCCACGCAGCAGTCGGCGCCAAGCCGGGCCGCCTCTTCACGGGCGGCACGGGCCACTTCCACCGGCACGTGCATCACCGCCTGCGGATAGACCCCGGCGGCACGCTCGCCGAGGATGCCTGCCACGCGCTCACCCAGGTGACGCTGCTCCGGCGTGGTGAGAATCAGCGCGCGACGGACGCCGAGCTTGTCCAGCTCGGCGGCCAGGGTTTCCAGCTTGCCCCAGCCGAATACCACGCGAGAGGCCAGGCCTTGGTAGATGAAGGGATTCATGGTGGACCTCAGCGCTTGAAATGGGGCGGGATCTTGGCGTCCACGTTGACCCACACGGAGCGGGTCTCGGTGTAGTCGTGGATGGCTTCGAAGCCCATCTCGCGGCCATAGCCGGACTGGCCGACGCCGCCGAAGGGGCTGCCAGGGCTGACGCGTTTGTAGCAGTTGATCCAGCACATGCCCGCGTGGATGTTCGCCGCCATGCGGTGGGCGCGCTGCAGGTCACGCGTCCAGAGACCGCTGCCGAGTCCGTACTGGGTGCCATTGGCAATCGCCAGGGCTTCTTCGTCGGAGGAAAAGCGCAGCACGGTGACGAAGGGGCCGAACACCTCTTCCTGGGCGACGCGATGATCCGGCTGGGCTTCGACGACGGTGGGCTCGATGTAGTAGCCGTCGGCCAATGCCGCATCACTGGGCGCCTTGCCGCCGCTGAGGACGCGTCCGCCCTGGGCACGGGCGATATCCACGTAGGCCAGCACCCGGTCGCGGTGCTGGGCCGAGGTCAACGGACCCATTTCGGTGTTCGGGTCCAGCGGGCTGCCCAGGCGGATGGAACGCGCCAGGCCGATGAATCGCTCGAGGAACTCGTCGGCGATGCGCTCGTGGAGGATCAGCCGCGAACCGGCGATGCAGGCTTGGCCTTGGTTGTGAAAGATGGCCCAGGCGGCGCCATTCACGGCAGCCTCCAGGTTGGCATCCTCGAAGACGATGTTGGCGCCCTTCCCGCCCAGCTCCAGTTGCACCCGTTTGAGATTGCCCTGGGAGGCTTCGACGATGCGTCGACCGGTGGCGGTGGAACCGGTGAAGGCGATCTTGCCCACGTCTTCATGCTCGGCCAGGCGCTGGCCGGCGGTATGGCCGTAGCCCGGTACCACGTTGACCACGCCATCGGGGAAGCCCACTTCCTTCATCAGTTCGGCGATGCGCAGGGTGGACAGCGGGGTGATCTCCGACGGTTTGATCACCACCGTGTTGCCGGCGGCCAGGGCCGGGCCCATCTTCCAACTGGTGAACATCAACGGGAAGTTCCACGGCACGATCTGGCCGACCACGCCGATGGGTTTGCGCTGCACATAGTTGAGGAATCCGGTTTCCACCGGGATCACCGCGCCCTCGATCTTGTCGGCCATGCCACCGAAGTAACGGAAACAGGCCGCCGTGCGCGGTACGTCGAGGCTGCGGGAATCGCGGATCGGGTGACCGGTATCCAGGGACTCCAGTTGCGCCAGTTCCTCAAGGTGTTCTTCGATCTTGTCCGCCAACTTCAGCAGCAGGCGACCGCGTTCGGCGCCGGACAGTGCGGCCCAGGCCGGGAAAGCCCGCTTGGCGGCAGCCACTGCCAGCTCCACGTCCTCGGCTTCGGCGGCGGCGATCCGGGTGATCAGCGAGCCGTCGTGGGGCGACAGGACGTCGATGGTCCCGCCCTTCAGGGCCGGTACGAAACGGCCGTCGATGAAGAGTTGGTTTTGCATGGGAAAAGCTCTCCGGACGCCGCGGCGAACTGCGGCGTCTGTGTATGACGTGAAGTACTTCCCTCTCCCAGAGGGAGAGGGAGCAGAACGGATCAGAATTCCACCGGGTAGGGCTTCAGCTCGCCGCTCTCGTAGCGCTGCGGCAGGTTCGGCGTGGCGTTCTCCCACACCAGCAGCATGGAGCGCTTGGTGGAGTAGCCTTGGTGGCGGATGTCCGCAGGCATGGCACAGATATCGCCGGGACGCATGGTGATGCGCGCGCGTGGTGCACCGTCGTCCTTGTCAGCCACATCCCAGATGATTTCGTCGGAGAGTTGCAGGAACCACTCCACGCGGTCGTTGCCGTGGAACACCGGAAGGATGAACTCCTCGGTGGTCGGGCAGAACAGGCTGGCTTTGCACACCGAGCTGACCGAGGGGTTCCAGGTCACATCGGAGCGCGACAGGTACTTGTAGAGGTTGAAGGCATGCAGTTCGCCCTCGAAGCCTTCGGCAGCGTGGATCTCCGGCTCATCCTGGGGCACATCGACAAACTGGCGGTTCACCGGCAGGTCGTTGCGTAATGGCGAATCATCCGGAAGGCCCGGCATGCGCCGGGTGGCCACGCGGAAGCGCTCGATGGCTTCGATGTTGTCGCCGTTCTTGCGTCCGAAGGCGCTGCCGGTTTCCTCCGGCGCGGCGAAGGGGTCGAAGCCGGCGTTGGTCCAGTCACGCAGGATGGCCTTGAAGGTGGCCATGATCTTCGGCGTCTCGAACTGCTCCGTGTAGTCCACACCCGCGGTTCTCAGCACGCCGTTGAAGGTGCCGGCGTAGAGATCGACCTTGCCGTAGTGGTTGCGGGTGCCGATCACTTCGTCGAAGTTCACCCAGCCGTAGAAGAAGCCCCAGGCGACATCACGCATGGTGGCGCGCAGGAAGGCATCGGCGGGAATCAGGTGCGAGCGCTCCTGGCCTTTGGCCGGCCACTGGATACGCACGAAGTATTCGTCACGGGACAGGGTAAAGGCGCCCAGCTTGAAGCTGCGGTAGCCGGTAACGGAATCGGGCAGGCTGGCTTCGACTTCATCGGCGGCGAAGCTGGCGGAGGTATCGAGGGTTTCGAGCATGGCCATGGTGGATGTCCTCTTGTTCTGGTTGTCGGTCGGGGCTGTCACTTCAGGCAGATGTCTGCCCACTTCTCCACCGACAGCGGTCCCTTGATGGTCTGCAGCAACACCACGTTCGGGCGCGCACTTTCGAAGCGATAGGCGCAGCCGGCCGGCAACAGCGCCTGGTGGCCGCGCTTGAGCAGGACATAGCCCATCGGGCGGCCCCTGGGCTGCTCACCGGCCAACTGGGTGCCCTCACTTTCGGCAAGCGGCTCATCCAGCTTGAGGAAGTCCACCCGCACCTCGCCGTCCACCGATATGGCGAACTCGTCGTGGGCGGCGGTGTACCAGGGAGAGGAGCCCTCGGCGCGCAGGGTCTCGATGACATAGCCGAGGTTCAGGCCGACCACCACCTTTTCGTAGGGGGCGGAACGGCGGGCGACGTCGAAGATATTGGAGAAAGCGTAATGGCGGGCTTCGCCCTGGATGATCTCGATCGACCCCATGCGATAGTCGTCGAGCGCGCCGAAGACAGTACGGAACGCGGCAGTGCTCATCTCATTCACCGTTTGTTGTTGTAGTGGGTGAGTGAACGTTACGAGCGGCACCTGCAACCAACAATTCCAAGGCAGGCGACAACAGTGTTTGCAAAACGCGAACAGTCCGGGAAGTGCTCTAGCACGCCATTCTCAGCGAACTGCGCGGCTTTATCCGCAAGAGAAAAAACACAACAGAGGGAACGATGGAGAGACGCTATCGCCCACATTGATCGATTTAATCGATTATACCAATTCAAGGAAAAAGGCTTTCCAGATTGCGCAATAGCCCGCTCAAAAACGTCGTAACGCGTTGTTTTTAATAGGACGAGCATAACTATCATCGGCGTCGATGGTAACCATCACGCAGGATCACTTCTTGATCGAAAACGTATCAGTAACATGGGCTCCGTAGACGAATTCCACCCCCCTCTCCGAGGTGCCCGAAAATGAAAAAGCAAATCCTTGCCAGCCTGTTCATCGCCAGCCTGTCCGCCACTGCTTTTGCCCTGCCCCAGGGTTCCGTTGTCGCTGAAGGGGGTTCCGACCGCACCAGCATCCACCGCGTAGCCGA